>JAJYAH010000333.1 GCA_021779635.1 Pseudomonadota bacterium
CGATGTCGGCCGGCTTGTAGCCGTTGACTTCGGCATTATGGGCCGGCTCGGCATCAGGGAGCGGCGCTTCCTCGCCGAGATTCTGCTGGGCTTCATCACCCGCAACTATCGCCGCGTCGCCGAGGTGCATTTTGAAGCCGGCTACGTCCCGGCGCATCATTCGGTCGAGAATTTTGCCCAAGCCATCCGCGCCATCGGCGAACCGATCCACAACCGCACTGCCGAAGAGATTTCGATGGCGAAGCTGTTGACGCTGCTGCTCGAGGTCACCGGCCTGTTCGACATGCGGACCCGCCCCGAACTGATCCTGCTGCAAAAGACCATGGTGGTGGTCGAAGGCGTGGCGCGCAGCTTCGATCCCAAACTCGACATCTGGAAGGTCGCCGATCCGGTGGTGCGCGAATGGGTCGAGCGCAATCTCGGCCCGGTCGGGCGCGTGCAGGGAGCGATGTCCGGCGCCGGGGAACTCGCGCGGGTGCTGGCGGGCCTTCCAGCGATCGCCTCGCGATCGGTGGCCGTGCTGGAGCAATTGGAGGTCATGACCCGGGAAGGATTCACGCTGTCGCCGGAGACGATCGCGGCGATGGGACGGACCGAGGGCCGCAAGAGCCGGTGGCGGACGCTGGCGCTCTGGGTCATCGCCTTGACGTTCATCGGGATTCTCGTGGCCATCCGCCAATTATGATTGCAGTGCAATCATAATTTGCTAGCATTGCTATCAAATGAAGCGGAGAATTCCATGGCCAGCCTGACGATCCGAAAACTCGACGATGCGATCCGGGATGAGCTGCGGCTGCGCGCGGCCCGTAACGGCCGCTCGGTCGAAGATGAGGTGCGCGTGATCCTGCGCGAGGCGTCGCAAAACCGCCCCACGTGGCCGGCGGCCTCCGTGGAGGCTTCCCGGGCCGCCCCGGCGACGCACCCGGCTGGCAGCGCGGCGTTGGGCCTTCCGCGCGTCACGCTGATCATTGGCGGCGGCATCGCCGCCTACAAGGCGCTGGACCTGATCCGGCGGCTCAAGGAGCGCCACATTCATGTCCGCTGCGTACTGACCGAGGCGGCACAGCAATTCGTCACGGCGCTGGCCGCCAGCGCGCTGTCGAACGAGCGCTGCTACACCGATCTGTTCGACGCCGAGAGCGAGTTCGATGCCGGCCATATCCGTCTCGCACGTGACTGCGATCTGATTGTGGTGGCACCGGCGACCGCCGACCTGATGGCAAAAATGGCGCAGGGTCATGCCGATGATCTGGCCAGCGCGATTTTGCTCGCGGCCAACCGCCCGATCCTGCTGGCGCCGGCGATGAACCCCCTGATGTGGAACAATGCGGCGACCCGCCGCAATGTCGCACAACTCGAGCGCGACGGCGCCGCCATGATCGGGCCCAACGCCGGAGAAATGGCCGAAGCCGGCGAAGCAGGCATCGGCCGGATGGCGGAGCCCATCGAAATAGCTTCCGCCGCCGAACGCTTGTTGCGCCCGCCGCAGCCGCGCCCCCTCGCCGGCAAGCGGGTGCTGATTACCGCAGGTCCGACCCATGAGCCGATCGATCCGGTGCGCTATATCGCCAACCGTTCCTCCGGCAAACAGGGTTACGCTATCGCTGCCGCCGCACAGGCCGCCGGCGCCGATGTCATCCTGATCTCGGGTCCGGTCGAACTGGACGATCCTCCCGGCATGTCGGTAACGCATGTGGAATCCGCGCGCGAGATGCTCCATGCCGCGGAAGCAGCCCTTCCGGCGGACATCGCGATCTTTGCTGCCGCCGTTGCCGACTGGCGCGTTGCCCGTGAAGGGGAGCAGAAACTGAAAAAGACACCGGCAGGCATGCCGCCGCTGCAGCTGGTGGAGAACCCCGATATCCTCGCCACGATCTCGAAGTTGCAGAAATTGCGGCCGGCTCTGGTAGTCGGCTTCGCTGCCGAGACCGAAAACCTGATCGAGAATGCGAAGGCCAAGCTGGCGCGCAAGGGCTGCGACTGGATTGTCGCCAACGACGTTTCGCCGGCGTCGGGCGTGATGGGCGGCGACCGCAATACGGTTCACCTGCTGGCCCGGGATGCCAATGGCGTCGACATCAAGATCGAATCCTGGCCGGTGATGACCAAGGACGAAGTGGCCGCCACACTGGTGGCGCGTATCGCGAGCCATGCGGAGAACCGACCGTGAGCGCCACCGTCAAGGTTGATATCCGGCAATTGCCGCACGGCGAAGGTCTGCCGCTGCCGGCGTATCAGAGTGCCGACGCGGCCGGGCTCGATCTGCTCGCTGCGGTCCCCGAGGAATCGCCGCTCGTTCTGATGCCCGGACGGTACGCGCTGGTTCCCACGGCGCTGACGATCGCGCTACCTCCCGGATATGAGGCGCAGGTCCGTCCGCGCTCCGGCCTCGCCTCGAAGCATGGCATCACCGTGCTGAACGCGCCGGGCACGGTCGACGCGGATTATCGCGGCGAGATCGGCGTGCTGCTGATCAACCACGGCGACGCGGCGTTCCCGATCCGCCGCGGCGAGCGTATCGCGCAAATGGTGATTGCGCCTGTGATCCGAGCGGAACTCGTCGCCGCCGCGTCGCTCTCCGCGACCGACCGCGGCAGTGGCGGCTTCGGTTCGACGGGGCGCTGATTTGGATTCATTTTCATAAAAATTGCGCCGATAAAGTTTAATACCGCATTTTTTCGTGGCGCGGTTTTGCGTTCACGATCTGGACTCTTACCGGCCGACTCCCGTTGAGGATATTGTCACTCGATTCGCGAACCGGAGCGCGATCGGCACAAAATAGGTACCGGCTTTGCGTTCGAACGCGTTCCGGGCGCAAAGTCGTGCGGTTTTGGGGCAAACCATGTCGGACGTGATCGCGGCGATGCGTCAGACCTTGCTGTCGTGCACATCCTTGGCGCGCAACGGCCTGATCGCCCTTGGCACTGCAACAATTGGCGCACTGGCGGCGATCGCGCCGGCCGAGGCCAGCGATCTAGCCATCGTCGAGCATGCCATTTCGACCTTCTTCGGATTCAATCGCCAGGAAATCGCGGTGCTGGCGACGGCGCTGGCGTTGCTCGGCTTTTCGGTGATGGCGGCGATCCTGCTGATGCGCGCGCGTGTCCGCGCCGCCAACAACGAGGCGCGGCTGCGCTCCGACATCCATGGCCTGCAAATCGAGGCCGACCGGTTCCGCGCGCTGTTGTTCGCCGAGCCGCAGATCCTGATCTCGTGGGCGGCGGGCGACAATCGCCCGCAAATCAGCGGCGACATCTCGCTGCTGATGCCGCCGGACTCCCCGCAATATCAGCCGCAGCGCATCCTGGCCTTCGGGACCTGGCTGCCGCCGGAACCGGCGCTGCGGATGGATCATGCGGTCGATGCGTTGCGCGAGGCCGGCGAGGGTTTTCTGCTCAATCTCACCAGCTCGAATGGACACGCCTTCGAGGCCATGGGCCGCGCCATCGGCGGTCAGGCCATCGTACGGATTCGCGAACTCAGCGGGCTGCGCCGGGAACTTGCCGAGACCAACCTCCGGCACAAGGCGCTTCTGGAAGAAACCGAGATGCTGCGCGGTTTCGCAGCCGGAGCGCCGTGGCCGATCTGGACCAAGAGCGCGAAGGGCGGTCTCAACTACGCCAATGCCGCCTATGCGCGGGCAACCGAGGCGGCAAGCGTCGCGGATGCGATCGATCGCGACCTCGGACTGCTCGATAGCGCCGGCCGCAGCGATATGGACCGCGCGCTGAGTGAGACGGCGGCCTACAATGCGCGGTTGCCGATCGTGGTCGGCGGCGAGCGGCGCATCTACGATGTGTATGCGCGCAATGTCGCCGGAGGCAGCGTCGGCATCGCCATCGATGCCAGTGAAGCGGCGGCGCTCGGGGCGGCGCTGGTGCGGATGGCGGAGGCGCACCGCCGCACCCTCGATCAACTGTCGTCCGGCGTCGCGGTTTTCGACGGCCAGCGGCGGCTCGCGTTCTACAACGATTCCTACCGCCGGCTGTGGGATCTGGACCGCGCCTTTCTCGACAACAATCCCGACGATTCGAGCGTGCTCGATCGGCTGCGCGCCGCGCGCAAACTCCCCGAGCAGCCGGATTTCCGGGCCTGGAAGGCGAAGCTGCACGAGGCCTATCGCGCCGTCGAGCCCGCAAAGGATACCTGGTATCTGCCCGACGGACGTGCCGTCAGCGTCGTCACCACGCCCAATCCGGAAGGCGGCGTCACCTATCTGTTCGACAATGTGACCGAAAGCCTGGACCTGGCGCGGCGATTTGACGGCCTGATCCGGGTACAGCGGGAGACGCTCGATAATCTCGCCGAGGCGGTCGCGGTGTTCGGCAGCAACGGCCGCGCGCAATTGTTCAATCCGGCGTTCGCGAAAATGTGGAAGCTGTCGCCCGAAGAGCTGCAGAAGCAACCCCACATCGGGACCGTGGAAGCCTGGTGCAGACCGCTGTTCGATGACGCGGCCACCTGGCGGACGTTGCGCGAGGCGATCACGGCCATCGAGAACCGTGTCGAGGTGCCGCTGAAGCTGGAGCGCAAGGATGGCAGTGTGCTGGACTGCATGACCATGCCGCTGCCCGACGGCGCCACCATGCTGACGTTCCAGGACATCACCGACACCGAGAACGTCGAGCGGGCGTTGCGCGAGCGTAACGAGGCGCTCGAGACCGCCGACCAGATGAAGGTCGATTTCGTCCACCACGTGTCTTACGAATTGCGTTCGCCGCTGACCACCATCATCGGCTTCGCGCATTTCCTCAGCGATCCCGTGACCGGTCCCTTGATGCCGAAGCAGGCCGAATATCTCGGTTACATCACGGCCTCGACCAATGCGCTGCTCGCGATCATCAACAACATCCTCGATCTTGCGACCATCGACGCCGGCGCGATGTCGCTCAATCTCGGCCCGATCGATATCCGCAAGACCATCGAAGCCGCGGCCGAGGGCATCCAGGACCGGCTCGCGACCGATCGCATCGAACTCAAGGTCGATGTCGATCCCGACATCGGCGACTTCGTCGGCGACGAACGCCGCGTGGTGCAGGTGCTGTACAATTTGCTGGCCAATGCCGTCGGGTTTTCGCCGCCGGATGCCACCGTCGGCCTCAGCGCCAGGCGAACCGAGCACAGCGTTATTTTCACCGTGACCGATTCCGGCCCGGGCATTCCGCCCGACGTCAAGGACAAGGTATTCGACTGGTTCGAGAGTCATTCCAACGGCTCGCGGCATCGCGGCGCCGGCCTCGGCCTGTCGCTGGTGCGCTCCTTTGTCGAACTGCATGGCGGCAAGGTGCGCGTCGATTCGATCGTCGGCAAGGGCACGACCGTCACCTGCGACTTTCCGATCGATCAGGCCGTGCATCGCAACGCCGCGGAATGACCGATCCCACGACATTCACGCTGGCGCTATCGAACGAGACGGCGACGGCGCATTTGATGGCCGATCTCGCACTGCTGACCGGCCCGGGCGATGTCATCACGCTTTCGGGCGACCTTGGCGCGGGCAAAACTGCGGCCGCACGGGCGATGATCCGGTATTTCGCCGGCGACGACGCGCTCGAAGTTCCAAGTCCGACCTTTACGCTCGCGCAAACCTACGACCTGCCGCCGTTTCCGCTGGTTCACGCCGACCTCTACCGCGTCAACGATCCGGCGGAACTGGAAGAGATCGGCTTGTCGCCCTTGCCCGAGGGCACGCTGGCGCTGATCGAATGGCCGGAGCGGGCGCCCGCAGCGCTTCCCGCCGATCGGATCAACATCGCGTTGAGCTATCGTCCGGCGCTGGGATCCACCGCGCGCGCCGCAGAAATCACCGGTTACGGAAGGGCGGCCGCGCAGGTCGCCAGACTGCAGGCGCTGCGGCAGTTTCTCACCGATGCGGGCTATGCCGACGCCGAACGCCAGCGAATGGCCGGCGACGCTTCGACGCGTTCCTATGCACGGCTGGTCCGACATGATGGCGTTGTCATCCTGATGAACTCGCCGCGGCGTCCCGATGGACCGGCTATCTATGACGGCAAGTCGTACAGCGCGGCGGCTCATCTCGCCGAAGACGTCAAGCCGTTCGTCGCCATCGCCAATGGCCTGCGCGAGCGCGGCTTCTCGGCGCCGTCGATCCATCACGCCGACCTCGACGCCGGCTTCCTGATCACCGAGGATTTCGGCAACGCGGGCTTTATCGAAGGCGATCCGCCCCGGCCGATCGCCGAACGTTATCAGGCCGCAACCGACATGCTGGCGGCGCTGCATCGCGAACCATTGCCTGAAATTCTGCCGCTGGCGCCGCACGTCACCTACGCCATTCCCGCCTTCGACACCGATGCGCTGCTGGTCGAGATCGGATTGATGCCCGAATGGTATCTGCCCGACCGCGGGGTTGAGCTGACCCGCGACTTGCGCGCCGAATTCGTCGCGATCTGGCGCGATTTGTTGAGCAAGCCGACGGCGGCGCCGAAAACCTGGGTGCTGCGCGACTTTCATTCCCCCAATCTGATCTGGCTCGACCAACGGCCCGGGACGGCGAAAGTCGGCCTCATCGACTTTCAGGATACCGTGCTGGGCCCAGCCGCCTACGATTTGGCCTCGCTGTTGCAGGACGCGCGGATCGACGTGCCCGAGCAACTCGAACTCGCGCTGCTGACGCGTTACATCAAGGCGCGGCGGGCGTCCGACGACACCTTCGATCCGGCGGCTTTCGCCGAGATTTACGCCATCATGTCGGCGCAGCGGAACACGAAGTTGCTCGGCATCTTTGCGCGGCTCAACCGGCGCGACGGCAAGCCGCAATATTTGCGTCACCTGCCCCGAATCTGGACCTATCTCACCCGTTCGCTGGCCCACCCCGCGCTCTCGGGCATCCGGACATGGTATTCCGCCAACGTTCCTCCGCCGGTTGCCTGATTTACCACTTGTTAGCCAGCCTTGCTTTAAGCTGCGGCAGAGCCGCCTTGGGCGCGGGCGGCTGCTTGAGGGCTGGAGCAACATCATGGCGACAGAACGGCGCAAGGGCGAGCGTGTCACCTTTGAACACGGCATCAGCGCGCATATGATGGGCATCGACGGCACCTGGCGGCGCGATTGCACGATGGAAGATATTTCAGAGACCGGCGCCAAGCTCACCGTCGAAGGCTCCATCGAGGGGCTGCATCTCAAGGAATTCTTCCTGCTGCTGTCGTCCACCGGCCTCGCCTACCGCCGCTGCGAACTCGCCTGGGTTAACGGCGATCAAATCGGCGTCAGTTTCCTGAAGCAGGGCGACAAGAAGAAAAAGTCGACGCGGCGCGGCGCGACGCAGGGCGCCGAAGTCTGAACTCGGTGCGGTCGTACAACCGTCATCTCGGGCGGCTATGGCGATGAACCATCGATGCGCGTTACGAATCACCGTGATATGATCGGCGCGACATTTTGCAGCTTTCGCGTATCCTGATCGCCGGATCAGTATGTTGCGAACGGCGC
>JAJYAH010000334.1 GCA_021779635.1 Pseudomonadota bacterium
CGCCAACGACGCCATTCCCGGCGGTCGTCCACCCAAACACGAAGACAAGCCCGAGGCCGCCAAGGCCGCCGAGGCCAGTTGCACGGGGATCAAATGACTTTAGAGCGTACCGAAAAACCAGCGAAGCCGGTCCTTCATATTTCGAGGCGGACGGCGATGATCATGCCAACCCTGGCAGGCGTTCTGGCCTTCGGGTTTGTCGCCTTGCAACCGGTCGCGGCCAGCGCCCAGGCCAACAGCGAAGCGGGTTCGCTCGAGCTTGTCGATCCCAACGTCTTCCGCGCTTGTGGCGATCCGCGCAATCTGCCGTTCTCCAACGACAAGGGCGAGGGATTTGAAAACAAGCTCGCCGAATTGTTCGCCGCCAAGCTCGGCAAGAAACTCAGCTACACCTACTTTCCGCAGGCAACCGGCTTTGTCCGGATGACGCTCGGCTCGTTCCGGTGCGACATCATCATGGGATTTCCCCAAGGCGACGATCAAGCGCAAGTGACTATCCCATATTACCGGACGACCTATGCGCTGGTCGTCAAGCGTGGCAGCGGTCTTGAGGATGTCGCCACGATCAGTGATCCAAAGCTGAAAGACAAGCGGATTGGAATTGTGGCAAAGACGCCGCCGAGCACGAACATGGCGATCAACGGCCTTTTGGCGCATGCCAAGTCCTACCCGCTTTTCATCGACACCCGGGCGGATTCATCGGCGCAGGCGATGATGGATGATCTCGCCAAGGGCGATATTGATTGCGGCATATTATGGGGTCCGATGGCGGGCTATTACGCCAGCCAGGCGACCCCACCCCTGGTCGTCGTGCCGCTGACCAAGGAAACGACCGGCCCGCAAATGACCTATCGTATCGGCATGGCGGTGCGTGCTGCGGACCAGGAGTGGAAGCGTACGCTCAACCGACTCATCATGGAAAACCAAACCGAGATCAACAAGCTCCTGATCAGCTACAACATCCCGATCCTTGACGAGACCAACATGCCGATCACCGCCGAGACGGTTTCGAAACGGCCATGATCGGGACCGCCATCCGTTGTGCCTTCGTCGTGATTGTCGCTACCGTCGCCGAGGCTGGGGCGGCCGAGGTGCCGGAGCCGGATGGCTATCGCCTCGAAAATTATCGAGCGCCGACGCCGGCTACATTGCATGGCGTCAAGGTCGTCGGGACGGACGAGGCAGAAACGATCTGGCGCAGTCAATCGGCTTCCTTTGTCGATGTGCTGCCGAGAGCTCCACGACCACGGAATCTGCCCGAGGGAACCCTTTGGCACGACAAGCCGCGAGCCGATATCCCCGGCAGCATCTGGCTGCCTGACACTGGATATGGCGAACTCGCGCCCAGCATGGCCGGCTATTTCGCCAAAGGGCTGGAGAAGGCAACGCATGGCGATCACGCCAGAATTCTCGTTTTATATTGTCTGGCGGATTGCTGGATGTCGTGGAACGCGGCCAAGCGTGCCCTCTCTCTCGGCTATTCGAATGTCGCCTGGTATCGCGAGGGCACCGATGGCTGGAGCGGCGCCGGCCTTCCTCTGGAAGAGACCACGCCAGAACCGCGTCCAGGCGAATAGCCAAGGGTCACGGCTAGCGAGCCGTTCGAGGAATCTCTATTTCGCCGGCGTGTCGGCGTTCAAGACGTCCTGGATCGCGCTGCCCAAATCAAACAACCGCTTCTCGATGAGAACCGGCACATCGCATACGTATGAGGTCGATTTCCGCCGATCCTCGAAAATGCGCGTCTGCCACGAAAGGCGATTGGCAAGTTCATCGCTTTGCGCTTGATCGGCATTCGGCTTGTCCTGCAGTTCCCGCATCTGCTGGGTTTCACCGCGTATTTGCTCGGCCATGGCCTTCTGCTTGCGAGAGAAGCGCTCGATCCCGTTCATCACCTCGTCGCGCTGCGCGTTGAGCCTGGAATACAACGCCGCGAAAAGCGATTTTGCCTTTTGCTGTTTTTCATCGTTGGTTCCGACGACAAAGTCCGCGATCAGTTTTCGCGCATCCTCCATCGGGGTGCGGCGGGCGGCCAGACGTGAGACCAACTCTGCCAGCTTGGGGTCGGTGGGTTCCGTCTTGTCAAGACCCTCGATCGACGGGCCTGTCCAGACGCTTGCGATCGAAATCCCCGGCACTTTCAACTGCTGGCAAGGCCAGTCCGGATAGCGCGGATCAAGCGCGAAGGCCGGCTGCGCCAGGCACGCGGCCAGTGCAACCACGACGCAGAAAGCGGAATTGCGGGTCGAAAGAGCCACGTTGAACCTCCCTGCAAGCCCGCAACCGCTTTCTCGCATCGCAGCCTGCGGACCCACGCCTCAAACAGGCTTGCCGACGCCGCGCCGGCGAGCAAACGTCTCAAAGCGTAACGGAAATCCGCTACGCACCGCAAATCAAATCCAGGCCCGTGCGGCGTGACTTCAAGCCGTCGTTGCAAGCCCTCCATCGACCGGAATGATGGCACCGCAAACAAAGGCGCTCGCCTTCGATGCGAGATAGATCGCAATGCCTGCCAGATCGTCGGGATTTCCCATCCGCTTCATCGGCGCATCTTCGACCACCGCAGTGGAGCCTTTCTCGTCGATCGCGGCAGTCATCTTGGACGGGAAGTAGCCTGGCGCAATCGCGTTGACCGCAATGTGCTTGGGTGCGAGAAACTTCGCCATAATGCGCGTCAGGTGATTTACCCCTGCCTTCGACGCGGCATATGAATAGGCCTCAAGATGAGAGGTCCTGATGCCTTCGATCGACCCGATATTGATCACCCGCGCGTAGGATTCCGCGGACCCCGCCGCCTCCAGCAGAGGGAGCAGGCGCTGGGTCAGGAAGAAAACCGACTTGACGTTCAGGTCCATGACCTTGTCCCAGCCGTTTTCCGGAAACTCGTGGAAGTTGGCGCCCCAACTGGCGCCGGCATTGTTGACGAGAATGTCGAGCCGCGTCTCCCGCTTCTGAATCTCGCTGGCGAAGCGGTCGATCTCCTCCATCCGCGAAAGATCGGCGGGAATGGCAATGCATTCGCCGATCTGTGACAATTCGCTGGCCAACTGCTCGCACGCCTCGGCGCGGCGTGCCGTGATATAAACCTTCACGCCATTTTCAACGTAAGCTCGGGCGATCATCTCGCCGAGACCACGACTGCCACCGGTGACGACCGCGACCTTGCCGCGCACAGAGAAAAGCTCCTCGATTTTCATTTTGGTCTCCTGATCATCGGCGGGGCCGAGAGGGTGATGTTGGCCGACGGCACCGGCGGTTCGCATTTGGGTGATGGTAGCCTCGTCACATCCCGCCTCGCGCAAGACGTCGTCCGCGTGCTGGCCCGCCGACGACGGCATGCGCGACTTACATTGAGGTGATCGTGAAGGCAAACGAAGTTACCCTCAAATCGCATCGAATCGGTCACAGCTGCCGGGCCTTCCGCTCTTGCCTATGCCCGCAGACCGGCCCAAGCTTGGCAGCGATGCCTTTCTGGCACGTCAGCGGCGCGACGTTCGCACCATGCTTCGTTTTGAGACGATCGGTATTCTCGCAGAGCCGAGCGGTGAGATTTAATACGTCTCGACGTGATAGCGCCCGCTCTCGCGCATGGCCGGTTGAGCGATGTCCAATCGAGCGAGGCGGCACGGCAGGCATCGGCAAAGGCTTCATCGACGCCGCCTTCCATGCCTTTCAGCCCGCAGATATAGACATGCGTTTTGGAGTCGCCGAGCAGTTGCGCTATCTGCCGGGCTTCGTTGCGGATGCGGTCCTGCACATAGACGCGGGGCTCGTTGGGGACCCGGGAATAGCAGAAGTATTTTCCGAGCAATTTCTCCGGCACTTTCTGCAGTGGACCGAAATACGGCAAGTCTTCGGGCCGGCGCGCCCCAAAAAACAGCAGCAGCCTTCCCGCGGCATCCGGCATCGCGCGGCGACGGCGCTCGGTGAAGCCGCGAAACGGCGCGGAGCCGGTTCCGGTGCAGATCATGATGATGTTGGCCGCCGGGTCATCCGGCATCAGGAACGTCGCGCCGAACGGGCCGGTGACTTCGAGCTTGGCGCCGCGCGGAAGATCGCAGAGATAATTCGAGCAAACCCCCTTGCCTTCGCGCTTCACCGTCAGCGCCAGATTGTTGGCATTGCGCTTCTCGCCATCGCGGGAGCTGGCCACGGAATAAAGCCGCGGATGGTGCGGCTTGCCGCTGGCATCGACGCCAGGCACGGCGATGCCAATGCTCTGGCCTTCCAGAACCGGAAACGGCAGCTGGCCGAAATCAAGTATGATATGCCGAACATCGGAGTCAGACGCTGCGTCAGTCAGCCGATAGTTTCCGGTTACCGTCGCGGTCGCCGGTTTGCCGCGACTATAGAGATTGACAGTCGGCTTGCTGGCGGAATGCGGTGCTACCGGCTTGCCGCCCAGCCCCTTGCGCGCTTCTTCCAGCAGTTTGCTGACATCGTCCTCCAGCGCCTCGACGGCGCTGCCGCCGCCCGCATTGGCGATGGTTTCGTCCTGGGCCGGAAGGTCGTTCCAGGAAAACTGCTCGTCCAGCGAATAGGGTCTCGCGACCACGCGCCAATTGTCGATCGACCCGGTAGGACAGGGCGAAATGCAATCCATGCAGTGATTGCAGATGCTGGCGTCAACGACATAGTTGTTGCCGTCATGCGTCACCGCATCGACCGGACATGTTTCTTCGCAGGTATTGCAGCGAATGCATATCTCGGGATCGATGAGATGCTGTTTGATCAACTCCTGGGTCGGCGCATTCATGTCGTTTTAACCCGATGCGATCACGCCGCTTCGATCTTGACGTATTCGAAATCGCCCGGCTTGTTGTCGATGCCCATTTTCGGCGGCGCGATCCAGTTCGCGAACTTGCCAGGCTCGCTGACCGGCGTCATCAGCGAGGAGATGAAGTCGCCGTCGTCGGTCGAGGGCAGATAATCGCTCTTCACCTTCGCCCATTCGGCGGCGCTGACAATGACGCCCTTGGGCGTCGCGTCGACGTCCCTGAATTCACCGATCTGGCGGTGGAATGCGGTATGCGGAAGTTCAAGACGGAATTTCACTCCGGTTTTTTCGATGATCTTGTTCCAGCGCTCGACGCCCTTTTCGCAGTCAAGCGTGTAGTCGTCACGCAGGCGCATGTTCAACGCGGTCAAGGCAGGCTCATCGACCAGCACGACCTTGCCGTCCACCAGCTTCAATACCTTGTAGATGTCGTTGGTCAGGCGATGATCGTCGTCGATCTTGGTTTCCTGGAAGCGGCCCTTCAAGCCGGAATTGTAGAAATTCGCGGCGTTGGTGGAAACTTCAGAACCGAACAGATCGAGCGACAACGAGTAATGCAGATTCATTTTCTTCTGCAGGGTTGGCAGATCGATCACGCCGAGTGCGCGCACCTTCTCGATCGCATACGGGTCGTCGATGCCTGCTTCCTTCATGACGTCGCAGGTGCGCTGGAGCACGCGACCGACACCGGTCTCGCCGACAAACATGTGATGTGCCTCCTCTGTCAGCATGAAGCGGCAGGTACGCGACAGCGGATCGAAGCCGGACTGCGCCAGGCTCTCAAGCTGCATCTTGCCATCGCGGTCGGTAAAGAAGGTGAACATGAAAAACGACAGCCAGTCCGGCGTCGCCTCGTTGAAGGCGCCCAGCATGCGCGGGCTATCGGCATCACCCGAACGGCGGCGCAGCAGATCGTCGGCCTCCTCGCGGCCGTCACGGCCGAAATATTTCTGCAACAAATAGACCATGGCCCAGAGATGGCGGCCCTCCTCGACATTGACCTGAAACAGGTTGCGCATGTCGTAGAGCGAGGGCGCGGTCTTGCCGAGATGGCGCTGCTGTTCGACCGACGCAGGCTCGGTGTCGCCTTGCACCACGACAAGGCGGCGCAACATGGCGCGATACTCGCCCGGCACTTCCTGCCACGCTTTCTCGCCGAGATGCTGGCCGAAATTCACCTTGCGCGCCTCGTCCTGCGGCGCCAGCAGCACGCCCCAGCGATATTCCGGCATGCGGACGTAATCGAATTTGGCCCAGCCCTTCGGATCGACGCTCACGGCCGTGCGCAGATAGACCAGCGATTCCTGAAAGCCTTCCGGCCCCATGTCGTTCCACCAGTCGAGATAGCCGGGATGCCAGCCTTCCAGCGCCTTGAGCACCTGCCGATCCTCGGTGAGATTCACGTTGTTGGGAATCTTGGTGGAGTAGTCGACGTTCATGATGTTCATGGCTTTGGTCTCCCGTGTTGGGCGATTTTGTCTGGCGTTGGCGAGTAGCGAATGACGAATGGAAAGAACAACTATTCGCTACTCGCCATTCGCTCCTACACTCGCGTCATGTCGAACTGCGCCTTCTGGCCGGTGCCGTAGCGCCGCAGTGCGCCGTCCTCGCCGACCGCGTTGGGACGCTGGAATATCCAGTTCTGCCACGCCGTCAGCCGCGAGAATATTTTCGATTCCATGGTCTCAGGCCCGACGAAGCGCAAATTGGCTTCGAGGCCGGTAAGGCTGTCGGGCGAGAAACTGGCGCGTTCCTCAAAGAACACCCTGATCTCGTCATCCCAGTCGATATCGTCGAGCGCAAAGGTGATGAGGCCGAGCTCTTCGGCTTCACTGGCATCGAGCGCCTCGCCGATCCTGGCCTGCGCGCGTTCCAGGTCGGCAGCATCGGCCTGAAAGCGCGATTGCAGCCGCGTCAGGCCGTGGCTCATCGGGTACGGCCCGAAATTCGCAGCACTCAGCTCGATTGTCGGCGGCGCGCGGTTGTCGCCCTGCTTCTGGCCGATCAGCATGTAGGAGCGGTCCGCGGCAAACACCAGTTCCGCCAGCGTGCCGACGAAACACGAGCCCGGCTCGACCAGCGTCACCAGCGTGCGCGAGGTGACGTCGATGCGCTTGAGCACCCGCTTCCAGTATTGCCTGATCTCGTTGACCAGCCAGTGCGCCTTGTTGGCTTCAAGAAAAGCGTCATAAGCAAGCACCTGGGCACGATCGCCGTGCGACTTGAACACCAGCATCGCGGTTTCGAGCTCGTTGATGCGCAAATGCAGTATGGCGTCATCGAGTTCGCGCGCCACCTGCAGCGACCAGAAGCTGGCCCCCTGCCCGATCATGCCGTCGATATCGGCAGGCGGAGCAGCGTCAGGCGCCTCGATCGAGATGGTGGCGATGCGCTCGGCGCGATTGATGTCGACGCTGACAAATCCGTAGCGAATGCCGTTGTCGTCGAAACTGCGCGTCAGGGGACTGAGCGAGATGCCTTTGCCGTTACCGTTGCGCTTCGAGGCAGCGGCGAACTCCTTGCTGCGCTCGGCGACCTTGGCCTCCAGCTTGCTGTTCGGCACGATTTCATCGACCAGGCGCCACTGCACCGCACGCATGCCCTTGATGCCCTCGTCGATGGTGCAGAGATAATCGGCGTGGTCGCGACGCACCTTGCGCT
>JAJYAH010000335.1 GCA_021779635.1 Pseudomonadota bacterium
CGGGCAACCTGCCGGCCAGAAACAGCTGGCGTCGCGCATAAATCCGCAACAGCCATGAAGCGACGATCGCGGCCAGGAGAGCGGTCGCAAAGGGAACGAAACCGGGACTGGTGACAGGTTTCGGAACAACCAAACCACGGTTGCTGAGAAAAATGCCGCCGAACAGCGAGATGCTCTGTCGCGGTCCCGGCAGCGCGCCGAGCACGGCGAGATACCAGAACAGGATCTGGAACAGCAGCGGCAGGTTGCGCACCAGCTCGACATAGCCTCCGCAAATGCGCGACAGCAGCCAGTTCGGCGACAGCCGCCCCAGCGCAACAAGGAATCCGATCACGGTGGCGAAGAAGATGCCGATGACCGCTACCACCAGCGTGTTGAGCAGCCCGACAAGAAAAACCCGGGCATAGGAATCGGATCCGGAATACGGAATCAGGTTTTGACTGACGTCAAAGCCGGCCGTATTCGCCAGAAACCCGAAGCCCGACATGATCCGCTGCGACTGCAGGTTGGCACGGGCGTTGGCCACGATCTCATAGCCGATCCAGACCAGTGCTGCGGCGAACAACAGCTGAAGGACAAATCCTCCCCAGCCCGCCCGGCCGCCGAGCGCGCGTCGCAGTTTGGCGGCGAACTGCGGCGGCGGCGGTCGGGGTTCGTCGGTGGTCATCGCCGCCGCTTGCTGCAATCAGCGGATCGGCGGCGCGTACTGAATTCCGCCCTTGTTCCAAAGCTGATTGAGGCCGCGAGCAATTCCGAGCTTGGAACCGGCGCCGACGTTACGGTCGAAAGATTCGCCGTAATTGCCTACCGCCTTGATAATCCGCGATACCCAATCCTTGGTGAGGCCGAGCTGTTCGCCGAGATTGCCGTCGGTGCCGAACGCCCTCTTGAGCTCCGGCTTGTCCGATTTCGCCATCTCGTCGACGTTCTTTTGGGTAACCCCGAGTTCCTCAGCGTCGATCATCGCAAACAGCACCCATTTCACGAGATCAAACCACTGATCGTCGCCATGACGCACCATCGGGCCGAGCGGCTCCTTCGAGATCACCTCCGGAAGGACGCTGTGATCCGCGGGATTTGAAAGCTTCAGGCGCTCGGCATAGAGCTGCGAGACGTCGGCGGTGAAGACGTCGCAGCGTCCGGATTCATAGGCCTTGATGGTTTCGTCCGCACTGCCGAAGGCGATCACCTCATACTTCATATTGTTGCCCTTGAAGTAGTCGGCAAGGTTCTGCTCGTTGGTCGTGCCGGTCTGCACGCAGACCGACGCGCTGTTCAGCTCCAGCGCGGAATTGACCTTGAGGGACTTCTTCACCAGGAACCCCTGACCGTCATAATAGGTCACCCCGGTGAAGTTGGCGCCGAGCGAGGTGTCGCGGGAGAGTGTCCAGGTGGTGTTGCGCGAGAGCAGATCGATCTCACCGGACTGCAGCGCGGTGAAGCGGTCCTTGGCCGATAGCGGCACGAACTTGACCTTGGTGGGATCGTTGAAGATGGCAGCCGCAATCGCCCGGCAGATATCGACGTCAAGCCCGGTCCAGTTTCCCTTGTCGTCAGGCAGCGAAAAGCCCGGCAAACCCTGACTCACGCCGCAGGACAACGCGC
Organism: Pseudomonadota bacterium; assembly: GCA_021779635.1. The sequence continues at coordinate 1,606 of JAJYAH010000335.1, forward strand.
CGCGATCCGTAACCGTCTTGAGCGTCTGGGCCGCGGCGGCCTGCGACCAGAATGCGGCGGCCAGCGCAAGGGTAAAAACCAGGGATACGCGTTTCATGGCAAAGCCTTTCAAGGGTCGCTGAGACGCTTGCTTATCATCGCGTGCGCCGATAGGCCAACCCGGCGATCCACGCCCGCAAAGCCAGGCAGTTCGACACGCAGTTCAGTCAAGCCATGAACCAGCGGTCGCGGCAGGCCCCTCAACGTGCGGCGACTGAATAGCAGGCACGCATCACAGAACGACTGTCGGGACGGGTCAAGGGGTTGACGGCCGTCTTCTGTGTCCTGTTATTAACGAATCCAGCCCGATCCCCGCCCAGCGGGTCTTCAAGCGACGGCTGCGGCAAGGTCTATCCTGGTGGCGGCAAACGCATGAATTCGTCAAGCGACAACGAACGATCGAGCCTGCTGAAAGCGGAAACCGCATTGGTCACGGCGGGCCGCGACACCAAGGCGCAGAAAGGGTTCGTCAATCCCCCCGTCGTCCATGGTTCCACCGTGCTGTATCCGACCGCCGACGATCTGCATGCCCATCGCGGCGAATTCCAGTATGGCCGTCACGGAACGCCGACCACCAAGGCGCTGCAGGAGGCGATGATGGCGATCGAAGGTCCGCAGTGCGCGGGCGTTGGTCTTGCGCCCTCGGGCCTGTCGGCGATTTCCACGACCCTGCTCGCGGTGCTGAAGGCTGGCGATCATCTTTTGGTCTGCGACAACGCCTACCGGCCGACGCGCAATTTTTGCAACGGCATGCTTGCCCGCTACGGTGTCGAGACGACCTATTTCGATCCCCTGATCGGCGCCGCAATCGCCGGCTTGTTCACGCCGAACACAAGGGCGGTGCTTGTCGAAGCACCCGGATCGCAATCCTTCGAAATGCCCGATATTCCTGCCATTGCTGCCGTCGCGCATGGGCGCGGCGCGCTGGTGATCGACGACAACACGTGGGCGACGCCGCTGTTTCACCGCTCGCTGGATCATGGCGTCGATATCAGCATGCAGGCCGCGACCAAATATATCGGCGGGCATTCCGACATCATGTTCGGAACCATTTCGGCAAATGCAAAAGCCTGGCCATCGATCGCCGAAGCGATCCGGCTGCTCGGCGTCTGCGCCGGGCCGGACGACGTGTTTCTGGCGCTGCGCGGCCTGCGCACGCTCGCGGTGCGGCTGGCGCAACATCATCAATCGGGCCTCGAGATGGCGCGATGGCTCGCGGCGCGGCCCGAAGTCGTCAAGGTGTTGCACCCGGCCCTGGAAAGCGATCCGGGCCATGCGATCTGGAAACGGGATTTTACCGGAGCGTCCGGCCTGTTCAGCATCGTTCTCAAGCCGGCGCCGCAGAAAGCCGTCGATGCATTGCTCGACACTGTCAAGCTGTTTGGCATGGGCTATTCATGGGGCGGGTTTGAGAGCCTGGTGATTCCGTTTGACTGTGCCGGTTATCGAACGGCTTCAAAATGGGCACCGGGAGGACCGACATTGCGTCTTCACATCGGGCTTGAGAATGTTTCGGATCTCAAGGCCGATCTTGAACGCGGGTTTGCAGCCTTCAATGCCGCATAGCGGCCGCGTCGGCGGCCATCAATCTGTGGCCGACGACTGCCGGCCGTTCACGATAATGAAATACAAATTGCGAATATAGACCACCAAGCCGAGCGCTTGCCCTGCGATGAACACCGGGTCCCGGCGATACAACGCATAAACCAGCAGCAGCGCGCCGCCGCCAATCGAGAAAAACCAGAACGCCACCGGCATCACGCTCTTGCGCGCGCGTTCGGATGCGATCCATTGCACCACGAACCGCATGGTGAAAAATCCCTGCGCCACAAATCCCAGAACGACCCAGGCATCGAATTTGATGACAAAGACATCGTGCAGATAGTTCGCGAAGGTGTTGAACAGGTCAGTCATGGCTGGTCACCTCGGTCACAGCGGGCGTCGGCTTCTTGCGGCGGATCAGCCACCACACCCCGGCGAGATCCATGATTCCGATCCATAACCGATCGAAAAAACCGTAGTTTGACACGCCGGAATGGCGGGGCCGATCGATCACGTCGACGTAGGCGATTTCGTACCCTTCCCGACGCACCAGCGCCGGCAGAAAACGATGCAGCCCGTCGAAATATGGCATCGCCAGAAATACCTCGCGCCGAAATGCCTTCAGGCCGCAGCCGGTGTCGCGGGTGCCGTCGTGCAGAATGGCGCTGCGCACACCATTGGCAATGCGCGATTGGATCTTCTTGAAACCGGTGTCCTTGCGCCCGACCCTTTGACCGGCGACGAGGCCGACGCGATCGCCGCCCTGTTCGATGGCCGAGATCAAATCCGGCAGGAACGCCGGATTGTTCTGCCCATCGCCGTCAAGCGTCGCCACGATGGCGCCGCGCGCGGCGCGGACGCCACTGCGCACCGCAGCCGACTGGCCCGACGATGTCGCGTGGCGGAGCTGGCGCAGATTGCCGCGCTGCTTCATCAGAGCCGCAAGCCGCTCGGCAGTCGCATCCGTCGAGCCATCATTGACGTAGATGATCTCATAGGCCCATCGACCATCGAGCGCGGCGGCGATTTCCGCGACCAGGGGGCTCACGTTCTCGGCTTCGTTGCGTACGGGAACGACGATGGAAACCGCCACCGCGGCTGTGTCAGAAGACGGCAAATCAACGCTCATCGTTTTGAGTTGGCCTACAGCCGGTCCTGTGGCGTCCGCGTTAACGGCGTCCGCTTCTTATGGGGCTGACGCCCCGCGGGCAACCCCTTTACGAGCCCCCAGCGAGGGTCCCCTAAACGGGGCAATTCTGCCCTCGCGGCCGATAGCGAACCCCAAATGACGGGCGGCGAACCAGTACCGCACACACATCGCGCCGACCACACCGAGCAATGCGCCGGCGACCACGTCGCTGGGATGATGGGCCAAGAGCACGAGGCGGCTGCCCGCAATCAAGACAGCATACAGCATCATCGGAATCCGAGCCCGCGGCCAGACCGCGGAAACCGCGAAAGCCAACGCAAAGCTCGTGATGGCGTGAGCCGACGGGAAGCTGGAATAGGCCTCGGTTCCGGCAAAATGCGCGAAGTTGAAGGCGTTGGCTTCGCCACCGGCAAATGGCCGGCCGCGCCCGACAATCCATTTGATGACCTCACCGGCGAGCACCGGCACCAGCACCGCAAAAAACACAAACTCAAGATGCGTCCCGAACCTTAGCAGCAGGGATCGCCGGGTTCCCCGCAATCGCGGCGAAATGACTGCGACCGCGAACAGCATCGCTGCCAGGATCCAAAGCACCAGGGCGGCCTTCCCAAAATCGGTGAAGATGCGGACGGGCCAAAGGCTCGCCGTGCCGCGCGGCGGCATCAGGCCGATCTCCCTCGTATCCACCGCATACATCAGCGCGATGATCGCCGCACCGACAATGACAATCAGCAGCAACGCCTGGCGTAGCAGTCGCCGCGCTGCCTCGGCGCGTCGCGAATTGGACGGCAACCGCACCAGTTGCGTGACTGACAGAGCTATCAGCGCCACGAGCTGCGAGAAATAATTCGGGGGGGCGCCGGCGTCGGGCTGGGCGGACATCTACTCCGTGCCCTCGGAGCGGAATACAGCGATGGAAACCGCTCTTCCCTGCGAAATATTATAACCCTCGATGCGAGCGGCGACATTGTAACGCAGGCCGATGGCTTCGGCGCGTTGGGCAAAACCGCGCTCCGAGCGCGATTCGACCAATGCGAACCTGCAACTGCCCTGCCGCAGGAAATCCGCAGCACCCGATCCGTCCGTCAACAGGGTCGAGGTGCCGGTCATGAACACCAGGCTCGGCTCCTGGAAGCCTGCGGCAGCGGCCTTCGGTCCGACGCAGACGACATTGCGCAGCGCGCGCGCGATCTCGGCGCTTGGAAACAGTGGCGTCAGCGCCGGCACCACGATGCCATAAATGGCCATGGCCAGAAACATCGCCGCGACCACGGCGTTCAGCAGCGAGCGTTCGGCGCGGTTGTCATCGTAAAGCCACCAGGCGAACAGTCCGAAGATGAGAGCCGCCGCCACGAAGGGCCATGCCAGAAAAACCGGCTGGCGCGTCAGCGTCACCGCTCCAACCACGGCAATGACCGAGGTCAGCGCTGGAATGACGAACCACCAGGCTGCCCCGCGCATCAACCATGATCGCGACAACACGCGGCGCTCCAGCGCGCCGACCGTCAGGATGGCGATCGCCGGATAGAGCGGCAGCACATAATGCGGCAATTTCGTCAGCACCAGTTCGAACACGATCCAGGACGGGATCAGCCACGCCAGCAGAAACTGCGCACCCGGCTCCCGCCTCGCCCGCCAAACCGCGGGCGCAGCCATTCCAGCGAGCGGCGCTCCCGGCCAGAAGGTCACCCAGAACAGCAGCAAATAGATGCCGGGCGGGGCGCCGTGGGATTCCTGCGCCGCCAGCTTGCTCAGCATGTCGCCGCCGATCGAATTCGAGAAAAAGGCATCGCCGGCACGCCAGAAGATCGCGATGAACCAGGGCAGCACCAGAACCAGAAGCCACATCAGGCCCCATACCGGGCGCAGCCGCCAAAGCCACGTTGCCGATCGGTCGAAGATCGCCAGCGTGGCAATCGCAAGCCCGACGAACATCACGATCAACGGCCCCTTGAGCAGGACGCCGCCAGCCAGCGCCGTCCAGAAGATCGCGGGCCATATCCATGGCGGATGCTCGGGATCCTCGCCCCGCTGCCAGGACAGATAAACCCGCGCCAGCGCTCCCATCGCCGCAACGACGGTGAGCAGCAGCATGGCGTCGGTCTTGGCGAGCCGGGCTTCGACGCCAAGCAACACCGAACTGCACATCATGAGGGCGGCCAATATCGCGCCGCGCCGCGTCACGAATGCCAGCGCCGTCCAGTAAGTCAGCAGCACAGCCCCGATAGCGCCGATCAAAGACGGAACGCGGTACAGCCAGATGCGGACCTGTGCCCGCGGCAAGCCCAACCCCGAGGCTATTTCGACCGCGGCTGACTGCAGCCAATAAATGCCGACCGGCTTCTTGTAGCGCACCTCATCCTGGAAACGGATGTCGACGAAATCACCGGTTTCGACCATTTGCTTGGTCGCCTGCGCGAACCGCGCCTCGTCGCGATCGATCGGCGGAATGTTGAAAAATCCGGGCAGAAACATCAGCAAACCGCACAGGGTGAGGAAGGCGATCGCGCGGACATGGCTGCCCGTCACAAAATCGAGCACGCCGATCAGCCGGCTACCGGGATTCACCCGGTTTTTCGGTTCACGCGGCTCTCCAAATCGGGGGCGGGCATAGGTCTCGGCCATTGGTTCCGCATACGCCGAAACCACCATCGCGACAACCGCTTGGCGCGTAGCTACTGAATTCGGACGACAACTGTGTCCGCGGCGCCCGTGGCATCTATGACAGTCAATCTGGCAAAGCCCGGGCCCGGCGAATCGACCAGGCGCTGGCGCCGGCTATCGATTTCGCCCACCGCCGCGCCGTTCACCAGCATGGTCATGGGAAGCACGCCGCCGGCGACTTTAACCGGCATGCCGGAAAATTGGGCATCGCCCGAATTCGTCACGTCAATCCGCGAACCATTCAATGGAAACTGGATATGCGGTGCCTGCTCGCCACCGGTGCGCACCAGTTCCCCCAAGGGTCGAAATCGTCTTAGCGGGAGCGGAAGTTTGGCATTGCTTGCCATCAGCGCACCCTTCGGCGGCCGCGGCAGGGGCGCCGGCAACTTTCCGGTGCGGGCGAAGGCATCGAACAGAATTGGCGCGGCGGAGATC
>JAJYAH010000336.1:0-780 GCA_021779635.1 Pseudomonadota bacterium
ATGATTCATTATTTTTGCGGGGCGTCGCCAATTGGCTGGTAGGCCACCAGGCAAATCAATTTTTCCATCGGCGTAAATTCGTTGCATCGTGTCGCCAAACAGGCCGAGGCAAAACCGAGTTGGATGCTGGGTCTGGACTGCCAGCAAGGCATCCAAGAGGTGTCGGTTGGTGTCCTGACTTTCATCGATCAATAGGAAGGGGTACTTGTTTACGAAAATCCGTTGGAGGCTTGGCTTCTCCGTAAGGAATGAGGCTGTGATCGCTATAACTTCCGCGTGGTTAAGCGCGTCGCGCCCACGATTGTCTCCCGTGGGGCTGTAAGTAAAACGTTTGATGCCCTCCAAGTTCGCGAGTCGTCGTCCTTTACTTTCGATGCTGCTCGCACGCTCTACGGACGCCTTTCCTGCACGGCCCTTGCGTTGGGCCTCTTCAAGCTCTGCAATTTCCCGAGCCAAATTTGTTCGAATCCAATTTCTAATATCGTTATTAAAACCACCGATTAGTGTCCATGCAAAGCTGTGTATCGTGGACACATCAATCAGTGGATCGAAGCCGAGGCGCTGTTTGATCTCATCACATGCTGCATTCGTGTAAGTTATGACGCCGAACCGCTGACCCTTGAGCCACAGACGCCTACCGTATGTTTCACGAATCTTAGTAACTGCATTTACGAGAGAGCGAGTCTTTCCCGAGCCAGCTCCTGCAAACAAAAAGAAACTAATCGGATTTTCTAAATTCAAGCATTCGTAGATTTCATCATCTACGCCATCGTCAACGTG
>JAJYAH010000336.1:790-3063 GCA_021779635.1 Pseudomonadota bacterium
ACGTGATTATCGGCTACGAAGGTTGCGGGGCTCATGCTGCTTGGGCCTTTGGTAGTTGTGGTGGCTCCGTGGCTACCAAGATAACGGCTTGTTTCTTTTTTAATTGAGCCCCAAGCCATCCAAGTCCTTGATCGATGTAAGTCGGCACTCGTAGTTTGTCAGTATCTTTAAGCTCCAGCAAATCTAGAGCGAATTCTGCCTTTTTGCCGCCTCGCAAACCGTCGAAAAGTGCCTGTCCAAGCGAATCAGGATCGCCGTGAGCTTGAATGGCATCCCGAAATTTCTTGATCAAGCCGCCGCCTTCGAGTGTTGAAAATAGAGTAAGGTTTTCGAACACAAGCGCATCCTCAAATGTGCTCGGCAGCGCTTCAAGATTATGTTTCTCGCCGATGGTCACCCTCACCGGGCATTGATAGGCGACCCTTACCGCAAACAAGGGATCGTACGTCAGAACCTTATCCGCGTCAGGAAGGTCCAATAGTTTGTCAATATCGTCGCACTGAGGAGCCCAGCTACGTAAGGTGGCGTTGGCCGTGATCTGGCTTTTCCCACGCATGGGCGGCTCGGCCACCTTGCTGCTTGCATTAGCAGCATCCAGATCAGTGATGACGAGGGTATGCAGCCCAAGATGCTTGATTAAGGGTTCAAGCCGGTGGGCATGGCTGCCGCCTATCTCTAGCCATGTGACGTAACACTGATTCAGGGACTTGAAATAAGTGCGTACAAAATGCGGAACTAGCATCCGCTCTGCTGGACCTTCGACAAGGATCGCAGCGTCCGCGAAAAAGAGATCGCAATGAGTGGCCCGCAGATACCGCGTCACAAAGCGTTGTGTATCGTCGGGCTTGCCGAACACCTCCGACAAGTTCACGACTGTTGTTATCGGCACTTCCCCGGCTATGACCGCCGGAAGGCGGCGAAAGTATCGCAAGCATTCAAACGCCGTCTCGTGCGCGACATGGCTCGAATGCGTGCTGACGACTAGCTGCGTCACAAGGCTCTTACTATCGCCGAGATCAGAATGAGCCCTCAGAATGGCATAGGCTTTTCTGATAAAGACCTGTTGTACCTGAGCGTGCAAGTGCGCTTCCGGTTCTTCAACGAGCACCAAATGTAATGGCGGGAGCATGAGTTCCCCATCCGCGCCCGGATTCTTGCTCTTTCCAGCCTTACCGACGCGCATCCACCCATCTCGGAAACTCATCAGCCGGAATATTATTGAAATGAGATTTTGATACCCAAGACCGTTGTAATCTTCAGGGAGAAGAAGAGGCTGCGCCGGGGTACCCGCCGGTACGGAATCGACTTGATACTGAACTGCTGCGTCGTGATCGAGGCCGTCGGTGGGACGAAGCCTTGTAGATATTTTCAGTCGGGGGTCTGTAACCCCCGGATATCCGAGCCCTTCGACTTCTTTTAAGGCAGACTGAAAGCAGGCCTCCAGTCGCTCATCAAAAGCAGCCTGAGCATTCTCGATAGCCTTCAACGCGCTGAGATCGGATGCATCTGGCCTATCAAAAGGATCAAGGTGGTCTGTGTAGTATGCCCGTAATTGTTCGGAAAGCCTGCGGCTTTCGCGCCGGGCGGCATTCTTAGCGGCGTCACCCCCCGGCTGATCGTTCTTGACCGTACTGTCGCTGAAGCCGCGTTGCGCGGTTATCTCGTCTATGCGGATCAAGCCTTCAAACGGATCGCCTTCAATCGCCTCGGCGTCATGCGGCAACGGTTGAGGCTTTGCGATCCCGCTTTCTGGAGGTAGACATTTTGTAGAATCGAGAACATAGCCGCGCACCACGAATAAGCTACGCAGTCGGCGATCTAGAAACTCAATCATATTTTGCGGCCAGAGCTTCACGTTCAGCTCGGCGCTGTCAGCGGCCCTCGTCGCCTTCACATCGTTAATAGCCGTGATATATTCCTTATGAAGTTCAAGAATGTCCTTCGGTTCAAAACGTAGGCGGACGCCCAGCAAGCCGCCTTGCCATTCCAAAGTTGGAAGGAGCCTGCTGACATAGTGGATTTCATCGTTTGCGACATCCAACCAAACATCTACGAACGGGAGCACGTCGCCCCACTCAGCCAGCGAAGGTGGCTCCGATTCACCGCCCTCGACGGCGGATGCCCATCTAGAGCCAATCGCATTTATTCCCTGCCAGTGCGACAACGTAAAATCGTGGGTACTAACTTTGCCTCGATCGACAAGAAAATGGCGTAACGCGACCATGGCCGACGTCTTGCCGCTATTGTTAGCGCCAACAAATAATGTCGTGCTT
>JAJYAH010000336.1:3073-7420 GCA_021779635.1 Pseudomonadota bacterium
GCGCACGGCACGCAACTTGCGAAAGTTGCTTATTTCAACGAAAGCGATGCGCATCAGCTTCTTTTCCTCTACCCACGCCAGGTGAGGGGTTTATTTAGCACAACTTATGGGGGTAAGGAACGGTAACAATAGTGAGCATTGGCTTCGCCGTCTTGTTATTTGCGAGGCCATCGGCAATGCGGTTGGCGGCGGCGACTATAATCCAGTTCTTCTATTACCTGCCGGAACTGCGCCAAAATCTCTGAAAGCCGCATGGCCAGTTGTTGGCATTCTGTTTGAGCGCCCCAGCTAAGTCTTAGGTTAGGAACAGGTCTGAACGCGCAACGTATGACCTCCAAGCGGCGCAAATGTCCGTAACCGGCAAGTTAGAACAATAACTTGCTGGTGTTTCCCTGCCCGGATGAGAGCGTCGAACATCCGCTTGATGCGGTCGTCATCGCAATAAACCAGTGCGTCATCCAGAATGACAGGAACCGTCTGACCTCGCTCGGCGAGCATGGACGCCATTGCTAACCGAACAAGAACAGCAACCTGTTCCTGCGTTCCATCCGACAGCCGGGCAAAGGCCTCGGTGCGATCCCGTTTGATTCCGGTGATGGCGAAGCCGTCACCTAGCTCAAGATCTGCGCCTGGAAAAAGATCGTTAAGAAACGGTCGAAGATGCTTCCGCACCGGCTCGTAGTAATGTTCACGTCCTTCAGTCAGGCAACCGGAGACTGTGTCGCGCAACAATTTGAGGGTTGCGGCCCGCTCTTCAATTCGCGCGCGTTCACGTTCGGCTAACGCACGCTGTTCTTGCGCGGAAGCTAAAGCCTCTCCCACGCCGTCACCGCCGGCGGACTGGATTTGGCCGGTAAGACGACCAATCTCCCGCTCAAGGTCCAAAAGATCGGATTGGCGATTTCCGAGCGCCTGTTCCAAACGCAGGCAGCGCGCCTCACGTCGCTCGATCTCGACCGCGTCAGGCACCGTTTGCCGCTTGGCCGCCAACACGGTGGCGGCGGTTTGATAGGCGGTTTCTGCGGCGGTCACGTCCGTCACAAGGGCAGAATCGCGTGGTAGTCGCTCTGTGTCGGGACAGATGGCTGTATCATCGTCGATGCTCTTGCGAATAAGTTCGAGTTTGGACTGAGTGCCGCTGCGGATTTCAACGGCCCCTTCGAGGGCTGCTTGTTGCTGGCCGAGGGTTTCTTCAAAGCTGGCCCGGCGCGCGTTTAGCGCCGCGCGCTGCCGACCTAATTCAAGTTTTTCTTCTTCGATCTGATTGTTGCTGGGAAGGGCTTGACGTTTGGCCTCGGCCAATGCGGACGAGATCGCTGCGTCCGTTTCCGCAAGGCTACTTTTGGTGTTGGCAATGATCGGCGTCGGATCGCCGGTAACGTTGAGAGACTTCAACTCGGTGACCACGCCCTTACGACTGGCCTCCAAATCGCGACGTTTCGAGAGAAGCGCACGAGCCTCAGCGGAACTCGCTACACCGATTGACTTCAGGAGTGCGACGCGATCAGCATCAAGGGATTGTCGCGTTTCATGACTTGCATTCGGCGCGGGCGTTACAGTGATAATCGCCAATTCGCCGACGGTCACTTTCGTCTCAGCAATAACCGGACCGTTATAGATTTGTTCGGGCTGCGCAGTTCCGATGCGGACCTGCCCCTTACCGGCAGCCTTCACCTCGACGTTGAGGTGCGCGGCAGCCGCGGAGAGCTGCGCGTCTAAAGTTGCGATCTCCCGCTCGAATTCATCAATATCTTCAATATGTTTGGGTTTGATATTTAGCTGGGTTAGCTGGGCGTCTATCTGCAAGAGTTCCCTGGCAGCCTGTTCGAGCGCCTTAAGTTGACGTTCAAGGTCATCCTTTCGAAGGGCACGCAAGGTCGCGGCAGACAGCTTCCCAAGCTGCTGTTCGCTGGCAGATAACTTTTGCGATTGCTGCTCTGCATCTGCGATCTGCTCCTGAGTTCGCGAAAGTGCCGTTCTGGCTTCCTGTTCACGCGCTTGTTGCTCAGGATAAAGTTGTGCCTGCGCGGCCTCGCTTTGGCGGCTTGCGTCAATGCGTGCTGTGAGATCACGTAGCTGTTTAAGTCGTTGCGATGCGCCTTCGAGAGCGCGTTTGGTGCTACTTTCCTCGGCTTCAAACCGGCGAATCTCTTGCGCCGACGACCGAGCATCGGCCAAGCTGCTTTTCGCCTCGACAAGTTCCTTGGCCAGTTGGTCAGCTGCGGCCGGATCGGTCATTTCGTTATGCCGCTGGCGAAGCTGAAATAAGCTGGAGAAGTGCTGTTCAAGAGCGGCGAGCTTACCTTGTGCTGCGGTTTCGGCGGCTTGCCAATGTTCGACTTCTCGAAGCGCGCGATAGAGTGGACCATCGCTCTTCGGGCGGTCGGTGTCGGTCAGATAGCGACGCAGCTCCGTATTGACATCTTCGACGGTCTGTCGTGCGCGTTCGCCGCCAATCAGCGCACCTACTTCGGACTCGATTGCGGAATTCAACACTGATGACGCGGCGGGGCCAGGAGCCGGAGCGCCGAACGATGCGCCTTGCCCGACCCAGAGGACGCCAAATGCGCCGTCATCAAGTGTTCTGCCGCTACCAGGGCTTAAGCCAAGCAACTCCCAAACGGCTTCGTCGGCCTGTTTAGATCGCGCGATTTCCCGGCCATCCTCGGTCAGGGTTGCGCTTGGCGAACGTAGAAAGCTTTTCTTGATGACGTAGGTGCGTCCGTCATGAAGAAATGTGAGCTGAACCGTTGCTGGCAGTTGGCTGTCATCGGAGCCCAGGTCTCTTATTTCTTGGACCTTACTGTCGTGCCGGGTGAAGAGACAGGAGCGAATGGCGCGAAACAGGGTCGATTTCCCGGCCTCGTTTCCGGCAGCAAGAACATTTACGCCGTCGGCAAAGCCATCGATGTGCGCCGCCGATGCAAAGCGTCCTACGCCCTCGACCATGAGGCTCTTAATAATCATAAGGCGGCCCCGGGCTGCTGCTGGTCAGCGACGCGTAGGTAAAGTTCGATCAGCGCATCTTCGGCGCGGCGGCGCATCTCGGCGCTCTGCGCGGGGTCGTCCACCATTGCCTTCAGGCGGTCGGCAGAGCGGCGTAGAACGCCGTCAAAATCGATAGCTTCAAGATCGGATTGAGTAGGTCGTACAACCAACGCTGTCTGATCAACATCTAAGTAAAACACCGCAGCTTCAAGATTGACGAGTCGATGCTGAAGTTCCGCATGAGCAGCGAGTGGGAGTGTGCCTTCAAGCCTCAATCGTAAAATTAATCGGGAGAGGTCTTGCTCATTGCGGAGGCGCTGATCGAGGTCCGCAAGTTCGCTACCATCGCCCAATCGCTCGGTACGGGTCAGCCAGCGATAGGTGCCGGTCACCAGAGGTGTAACAGAGGGTAGTGCGCCGGGTCCGGATATGTCGACAAGCAATGCCGTACCGAGCTCCTGACGTCCCGCGCGATCGGGCTCGGGTGTTCCCGCATACCAGGCCGCCGGTCCGATCTGGAGCGTTCGATGCCAGTCCCCCAATGCAAGATAGTCCAATCTAGCTTTTGCCGGGCGTGCGGGATCGATTGGATTGGTAGCTTCGCCCTCACTGGCGAAATTTGTGACCGCGCCATGCGCGAGGCCGATGCGCAACGCGCCCTGGGGCGTAACGGCGGTGTCCATCCATCCGGTAAGATCGTCGAATTCAGTTTTTCCCAGCAAAGGCGCTGGCAATAGAAACGCGCCATCAGTCAGTTCAATTGGATTCGGGGTAAGATGGAGGTGAATATGGGGCGGCAAGCCAAGCTGCGCGACACGATCCCAAATTCCTTCGGGCCTATGAGGGTCATGATTTCCGGGTAGCAGATGCCATTGGATATCAGCAAATGCCTTCATCCGCTCAATCGGCGCTCGAAGGGTAATCGTATTCGGCGCTTCATTGTCGTAAACATCGCCTGCGACTAAGATATGGTGGGCACCGTTTCCCCGCGCTAAGTCACCGAGCCTCTCGATTGCGACCAGCCGAGCTTGACGCAGGGCCTCTTCCTTCACACCGAACTGTTTGAAGACCTTTCCGATCTGCCAGTCCGCAGTATGGATGAACTTCATATTTCCCCCGTGATCAGAATGGCACGGGCGCGTTTTGGTATCTAGGGTTGTACGTTGCGGAAATCTAAATTTTGCCGGTCTTCTTTGCGGAGAAGGAAACCTATTCCCTGCAAGGGTTAGCGAGAAATACCGTGGAATTTCCGGACCTTAAAGCGGACATTTTTTTAAAAATAAATCATGGTGCAATGCGTGTAACTATATGATACTATGAGCATTATGACAAAGAAGATAGAGGACTTAAAAGAGGACA
>JAJYAH010000337.1 GCA_021779635.1 Pseudomonadota bacterium
AGCCCGCAGACCAACGGAATCTGCGAACGCTTCCATCGCACCGTGCTCGATGAGTTCTATCGCGTGGCGTTCCGCAAGAAAATTTATCGCACCATCGACGAGCTGCAGAGCGATCTCGATGCCTGGGTGAAGGAGTACAACGAAACGCGTCCGCATCAGGGACGATGGTGCTATGGCAAAACGCCAATGCAGACTTTCCTTGACGCGCTGCCCGTTGCGAGAGAGAAATTGCTGCCGGCCGCGTAACGCCGGACCTCGGATCTTCGTCGGACACCCACCACGGCGAAAGAGCCAGTCGTCAGGTCAAGTGCATACTTTTACAGCTACCGGCTTGCGCGATTTGTTCGACGTTTTCTTCGCCTTGGCCGCCGCCATTTCAAGAGCTGGACCTCGCGATAGACGCAAAGAACCTCCGCCGTCTTCTGCTCGAACTCGGCATCGCGGCGTTCCAGATAGTAACGTACTTTGTGGGGTTTGACTTCCTCTTGACCGAGAATCTTGCGCACCGAGCCTTGGACAAGATTGGCGAGACATCCGTGTCCCGCCGCCGCCCGTGCTCGCGCGCATGGCGCGCCAAAAGACGCGTCGTCCACAACTCGTGCGGATAGCCGTGATCCTTGGCCTTGTCGCACGCCAACAACACCGGCCAGGCTTTGGCCTCCGGCGTAATCGTTGGCTCCTTGCCCGGTCTGGGTCGGTCGTCAAGCGCCATCAACGGCCCATAGGCCAGCGCCCGTTCGATGCAGCGTTGGACCGTCTGATGATGAACTCCCACCCGATGTGCGACGGCAAAAAAAGATGGATTCTCGCGATAAGCCAAAACATCTGCGCACGCTGCACCCGACTCGCCCGCTCAGTTCGAGACCGCGAAACGGCCGTCAACCGCCCGACCTCCTCATCCGCCCATTCCAACCTCAAGGGCTTGCCGCCATGTTGCCATGATACCGCTCCTCGTTCAGCTCTTCTCAAACGAGCAATCCACCAACATACTTCCAGTTCCATGCCTGCCAGCCTCATCGAGGCTGGTTTCATGGAATGGGTCGTTAGCTAGGCAGGAAAGTGAGGAGAAACGGCGGCGTAATCAAACCCGGAATCCATCTTAGCCTGCCGCCGTTAGCCGGGACCACCTCACCTTCTACGGAATGGTCCGTCACGATCAGGTGGTTGAGGAATGTTCGTACAAACAACTTGACGACCGGCGCCGATCTGGTCATAGGAAACCCTTTCGCGGTGGAATCGAGCCTGGGGGGGGAATGCCGGTGTTGCACAAGTATCTTGGCAATCGCTCAGTCCCAATTGGCTATTTTTATACCGCGGCGTGATTTTGCTCGTCCCCAGTGTCACGCTGCTCTTGCCAGGCGAGTTCTAGATCGGCTCGGTCGGTATCGACATACATGTCGCCTGTATCGCGATTCTTGTTGGTCTCCAATGCATCAGTTTTGCAATAATCGCCGGGCGCTACGGGATGACGACCGGCCTCATTCAGGCATGCCTCTGGGCACTCATATCCTTGACAACCGAAACCTCGCGATGGATAGAGAGAGCGGAAATCATGAGCACGACTATCGGCTCCCTGCATCAAGCGCTGGTTTTCGGTCGCCGGACCCGGGTGCTAGCAGAGCGGCTGAGTGCGCTGCTGCCTCCCCGCGCTTCAATCCTCGATGTCGGCTGCGGCGATGGCACGATCGCGTCCCTAATCCTCCTGCATCGGCCAGACATTTCGATTAGGGGCATCGATGTTCTAATTCGGCCAGAAACCAAGATCCGGGTGGATCCTTTCGACGGCGAGGCTCTGCCGTTCGGCGACAAGACCTTCGACGTTGTGAGCTTCATCGATGTACTGCACCACACGAATGATCCGACCGTCCTCCTGAAAGAGGCGAAGCGCGTCGCGCGCAGCACCGTCGCACTCAAGGATCATACGATGGACGGAATACTGGCATACGAGACGTTGCGCTTCATGGATTGGGTTGGCAACGCCTCGCATGGCATAGCATTGCCATATAATTACTGGCCTGAGAGCAAATGGCGCTTAACCTTCGACGCGATCGGCCTGCGCATCGCGCAATGGCAACCCCAGCTCGGCCTCTATCCGTTCCCGGCGTCCTTGATCTTCGAGCGCGGCCTTCATTTTGTTGCAGCGCTCAGCGTCGAGTGAGCGCGTGTGTCTTCGCCTTCGCCTTCACCGCAAGTCTATGCCCGCGACTCTTTGATAGGGGGCTAGGGGTAGCGGCCAGCGAGAAACACTGTTTAATCTGCCACTCGATGAGGTTCTTCGCATGGATAAGGTTTACCGGTCACTTCAAGGCCTCGCCCGTAGGTTTGGATACAATTTCGAAGTCAACGCGTACAATAAGAGAGGCTTTCCCGGTTACGCGGAGCCCGATTTCATCAAACTGGTGGACAAATATCGCAATAAAACCATGGTGCCATGGGGCGGCCTCCACATGGCCTACCGCGCGGCTCGTTATGTGGCCGAAAACAAAGTGCCTGGTGCCGTTGTCGAATGCGGCGTGTGGCGGGGCGGCTGTGCCCTGCTGATGGCTGACGCGATAGCGCAAGCCGGCGGCTCCTATGATTTCTACCTTTATGACACCTATGCCGGCATGAGCAAGCCAGGCGACGAAGACACATCGGTTGTCGGACATGCCAGTGCATTTTTCGACAAGGCCAAGCGAGGCAAAGGCCATGTAGATTGGTGCTACGCGTCTGTCGATGAGGTCGGCGCAAACATCGAAGCAAGCGGAAACACGCGAGAACGGTTTAAACTAATAGTCGGAAAGGTGGAGGACACCATCCCAGGCACTGTGCCAGCAGAGATCGCCATTCTGCGTCTCGACACGGATTGGTATGAATCGACTCTGCATGAGATGGAACACCTGTTCCCCAGACTGGTCCCCGGCGGCGTCTTCATCTGCGACGACTACGGATTTTGGCTGGGCGCGCAAAAGGCTGTTGATGAATATTTAGCAAAGCTCGATGAACCATTTCTGTTGACCGTAGACAGCTCGACTGGGCGCGCAATCGGCGTCCGGAGTTCTCCGAAAAGCAGGAGCGACCTATGAGCGTCGACGAAAGTTGTGAAACACAGTTCATGACAAAGCGTTGTTTAGACGCAGAGTGAGGGTTCTATCGCAGTTATTTTCCGTCGAGATCGCGTGCTGCATTCCGCGATGAGCCGGGCCGGGGCAGCAACGTTCTCTTTGTTGACAGCGATTTCGCAAAGCCCGCCCACTGCGACAAATCTCACGAACTTTGAAAGCGTGCTGGTCAATGACTTGCATCCATCCATTATCGTGTCGGTATGGCGATGATCGCCGACAGAAATCCTGACAGTGCCAGTTGAACGCCAATGGCTATGCCAGTCAGCGAAAGCGTCAAGATACGGAGCATTTGCGCATATTCCAAGGGCCCGAAACCCGCTGATGCCCATTGAGCCACGCACCAGACAAGCCCCGCGAGCCCGACCAGCGCGACGGCCGCCCCGGTGACCAACAGCCGCTCGAGTGTGAGATCGTCGAGGATTGACGCATACCGCGGCGAGGGAGGAATCAAGCCCTGAGCAGTCGCGAACCGGCGCGCTATCAAGGCGAAGGTTATACTCTGGCTGCCCAGCAGAGTGGCGATACACGCCACTAAAAAGGTGTGCAAATCAAATCCGACACCGCCTATCATGACCGGCCCTGGCAACAGCAAGAGTGCGCCGACGACGCCGCCAATTAGGAGCGATATTCCCGGATAGAGGAACAGCCATTTTGGACTATACATCAACAAGAAACTGAGATGTCGCCAGCCGTCCCGCCAAGTGCGCAAGTGCGGCGGTCGCGATCGTCCGTCCGGGCGGAGCGTGGTTGGCACCTCATCGATTCGCAACCGCGACTGCGCCGACCGGACCACCATCTCGGAGGCGAACTCCATCCCGGTGGTGCGCAAGTTCAGCTCAAGGATGCGGTCGCGGTTAAATCCGCGAAGTCCGCAATGAAAGTCGCCTACCTTGATATCGAAGAAGAGTTGACCAAGCCGGCTGAGCACTGGATTGCCGAGGTACTTGTGCAGGAACGGCATTGCGCTGGGCGCAATGCCGCCTTTGAACCGATTTCCCATGACGAGATCTGCCCCCGCCCGCAACCGCTCGACGAAGGGCTGAAGCGCGGAGAAATCATAAGAATCGTCGGCATCACCCATGATGACGAAACGGCCTTTTGCTGCATTGATGCCGCCGATCAACGCCGCGCCGTAGCCGCGTAGGGGAATCGGCACCACCCGCGCGCCCTGCGCCATAGCAATGTCTTGAGAGCCGTCGGTCGAGCCATTGTCGGCGATGAGCACCTCGCCGCTGATCTTGCTGTCGGTAAGGAACTTCCTTGCCTTGTGAATGCAGATCGCAAGCGTTTCTGCCTCGTTGAGGCAGGGCATCACAATCGTCAGTTCAAGCTCGTGAGTGTTCAAAATCTTGTCACCTTCTTCGTTCTCAATCGACGAAAATCAGGCTAACATTCTATACGTGGCGGAGCTATCGTTAGACCTAATTCATGCGCCCTGTTGCGGGATCATGGAGCCATCCGCAAGGTATTGGTTACCGGTGTTTGATCCAATTACCTGAAGCAGATTCGTAGGCGCTCTTTATAGGGTGAAGGCCAAATCAAGCACTCTGGATCGTGAAAACCAACCCGGTCCACTATCCATTGATAGTTTCGGCCTCGACCTCTGGTAGGCGGAAGCGTCCTTTATTGCCGTGTTTTTTCGTGAGAAGGTTAATTGTCGAACAGCTTCAATTGGTTAGCTGATGGTGAGGGTGCATAATTGGCTTCGACTTCGAGAAAGACGTTCCAGTTGGATTTTCTCGAAAGAATGAACGGACAAATCTATAGAAAACTGTAGAGCGAAATCTCCAGCGCCGTTTCCTTTTTATGCTCGCTGCGAGCGCATAAACGCAGACGGCAATCCAGAGTTGTGTTTTGCCCACTTGAAAAACAGTTCGACCGACCAGCGCTTTTGGTGGAGCGCGGCGATCACCGCTGCCGAGAGCACAAAATTGTTGGTCCTTGCCCGTCTCAGGATCATGGAACGAGACGCGCGTATAAGTGCTGAGGATAATCCCGTTTCGTATAAACCCGTCGAGTACAATGCTTTGATCAGCCTAACACCGGTTGTTTTATCAACGACACGTGAATAGACGCTGCGATACTTCATATTGCTTTGGTGCGCGTGACGAAGAAGGCACCGGCTTGATGGATAATATAGAGTCTCCGAAAATCGACATAACCGCGATCCATGACGTAAATGGCTCCGGCCTCCAGTGTGATCAAGTCCAATGCGAGGGCACCACCCATTTTACGTACGCATCAGACGAGCGCCGTCTTTCGCGCTTCGCTTATTTTGCAAGTGGCTCAGTTGTATGAAATATTACGATCATATCTTGGTAGCCGTGCATGTATTTGCGGCCGCACCACGCGCCGGGCAAAAACTCAACAACCGTCAAACTGGCGTCCAGACAAAAACTGGTAAAAGCCTCTAAGTCGTACGCGATCGGGTCCCCAATTTCGTCTGGAACGCAGTCGTTCCGGGGGTTCCCCAGCTTATCGCAGTGGGTGTAGAAGCCTTCGCCTCGATGACGAAATCGCCAGGCATATGGTCTGCTGCTCCCGAACAATGAGGTTATGGAGCCCTGTTCGCTCAGCATGTCTTGAAAATTGAAAATATGGCCCTGCCACCAATTTTCAAGACGCGCTTTGTTTCTCGCAAATATCTCTTGGCCGTGTTCAAGTCGATTTGAGTAAACACAGACGCCGCAGGCGCCGTGTTAATTGAAACATCGTCGCACGGGAATTCAAAGCCGTCGGACATAATGGTCCCTTGCGGACGATATATATGATGATGCAAATGACGCTAGCTGCGATGCGTGGAACGACCTCATGATATGATCCACAGCGCAACACATCCATCGCCACGCCCTTGGGCACCAAGTCACTCAATAATGCGGCCGGGGTCGGCACACAGGCGGAGCGCTAGCGCAACGATTGCAACGGAGAGCTTTTTTCATTGAGCGCCCCCGCGACCGCCTGGCTTCGCGGACCGGCGCCGGCGCCGCCATCCGGAGGCGCCGAAGCGGTCGAGGTAGAGATAAACGACCGGGGTGGTGTACAGGGTGAGCAACTGACTGAGGATCAGGCCTCCGACGATGGCGACGCCAAGCGGGCGACGGATCTCGCCGCCGTCGCCAAAGCTCAGCGCCAGCGGAATAGCGCCGAGCATAGCCGCAATCGTGGTTATCATTATCGGCCTAAAGCGCAAAAGGCAGGCATCGAAGATCGCGTCGCGCGCGCTCAGGCCACGAGAACGTCTCGCCTCGATCGCGAAATCGATCATCAAGATTGCGTTTTTCTTGACGATGCCTATCAGCAAAATCACCCCGATCAGCGCGATGATGCTGAACTCGGTTTTGCACGCGAGCAGCGCCAGCACCGCGCCAACGCCCGCCGACGGGAGCGTAGAGAGAATCGTGATCGGATGGATGTAGCTTTCATAGAGCACGCCGAGCACGATGTAGACTGCGACGAGCGCGGCCAGGATCACGAACGGCTCGGTGCCGATCGAGCGCTGGAATGCGCGCGCCGTGCCCTGCATGCTACCCCGTATCGTCGTTGGCATCTGGATTTCGGCGACTGCCCGCGCGACCTCGGCGGTCGCATCGCTTAGGGACGCGCCCGGTTGCAGGTTGAAAGAGATCGTCGAGGCAACGAACAGCCCTTGGTGGTTGACAGAGAGCGGCGTGGTGCCGGGGGCGTAACGAGCCAGCGCGGCAAGTGGAATCATGCCCTCGACGCTCGTGCTTACCGACGCACCTGCAGATGCGGTGCTTTTACCGCTGCTGGCAATCGCATTGGTGTAAGCGTTGCGAGCGGAATTGTTGACGTTCGAGGTCGTCGCCATGCTGGGGCGAGATGTACGTGACGACGTGCTGGAACTTGCTCCGACAGCACCGGCCGGCGCATTAGTGGTCGCCGTGCCGCTTGGCGGCGCGCCGGCAGTCGAAACGAAGATGTCCTTGAGCGTCTCCGGACTCTGCCAGTACTGCGGCGCGACCTCCATGACGACATGGTATTGATTGATGTCGCTGTAGATGGTGGAGACTTGGCGTTGTCCGAAGGCATCGTAAAGCGTGTTGTCGATTTGGCTGACCGAAAGGCCGAGCCGTCCGGCAGTGGAACGGTCGATGACGATATTGGTCTCGCGCCCGTTCTGCTGCTGGTCTGAGTTGACATCCACCAGCACGGAACTGTGCCGCAGCGCCTCCACTAGTTTTGGCGACCAGGCGTAGAGATCCTCGCCTGCGTCGGCCTGCAGGGTGTACTGAAACTGGGCGTTGCTCGACCGCCCGCCAATTCGAATATCCTGCACGGCCTGC
>JAJYAH010000009.1 GCA_021779635.1 Pseudomonadota bacterium
AGGGAACGGTCAGCCTGGTTGGGCTGCCGCCGGGGGATTTTGCCACGCCGATCTTCGATGTGGTTCTCAAGCGCATCACATTGCGCGGATCGATCGTTGGTACGCGCAAAGACCTCGCTGAAGCCATCGAATTTGCCAGCGAAGGAAAGGTAAAGGCTCATATTCATCAGCGGCCGCTGGAGGATATCAACGGCGTCTTTGCCGACCTCAAAGCCGGCAAAGTGGACGGCCGCATCGTCGTGAAATTTTGAGTGAGGCGCCAAGAGCGTAGGGCTCGATCAGGACCCGGATTTCGCTTCACGAATGGCATCGCGGACAGGCTGCATGATCGAAAAACCGATGAAAGAAAATCCTGAAATTCCGACGCCCGCTCATCCCGTCAATCGTCGCGAACGGTTGCCCTGGCAGCTGCCAAAGGCGGTCGAGGAGGATCCTGACGCCACGCGGCGGGTGCAGGCAATCCTCAAAAGTCCAAGCTACCGACCTGCCGACACCGACACCGAGTTTCTTGCAAGAGAGGACCTGCGCGGTGTGCGTTTGCAGATCGATTACCTCAAACCTGAATTGCTGCTCCGCGAGCATGAAATCGAGCAAGCGATCGTGGTTTTTGGCAGTACGCGGATCTGCGAGCCCGCAGCCGCGCTTCGCAAGGTGCAGGAGCTAAGCGGGCGACTGCAAACCGACAAGGACAACAGCGACCTTCGGCGCCAGCTGGCGGTTGCCGAGCGAATTCAGGCCAAAAGTCGTTACTATGAGGTCGCGCGCGAATTCGGGCGTATGGTGGCGGCAGCAAATGATGGTGCTGGCAGACATCACACGGCCATTATGACCGGCGGCGGGCCCGGGATGATGGAGGCTGCGAATCGCGGAGCATTCGACGTCGGAGCCAAGTCCGTTGGACTGAATATCAGCCTGCCGCATGAGCAATATCCGAACCCCTATGTCACGCCCGAACTCTGTTTCAGCTTCCATTATTTCGCTCTGCGCAAGCTTCACTTACTGCTGCGGGCCAAGGCGCTGGTCGCATTCCCGGGCGGTTATGGTACGCTGGACGAATTGTTCGAGGTTCTGACCCTCATACAGACACGGAAAATCAAGCCGATTCCCGTGGTCCTAGTGGGCGAAGCCTATTGGCGTCGTGCCGTCGACATCGATTTCCTCGTCGATGAAGGCGTTATCGATGTTGAGGATCGGGAATTGTTCTGGTTTGCCGAGACTGCCCAGGAAATATGGAACGGTATCCTGCGCTGGCACGATGCGAGCGGCGAGCCTTTGCATGCGGCATCTTGATTATTGTCTGCATCTCGGTCCCGTTGTCGCCGTCTAGTCTGGATGCGAAAATACGAAAAAATACGGGGAGAGTAATCTGAGAATATCATTCCATGGAGCGGATCGAAGCGTCACCGGCTCATGTCATTTGGTTGAATGCGCTGGAAAGCGGATCTTGATCGACTGCGGACTATACCAAGGTAGCCGCGAGTTGGATGAGGAAAACGCTGAACCTTTCGGCTTTGACGCTGCCGGCATCGACTACGTGTTGCTGACCCATGCGCATCTGGATCATTGCGGGCGTCTGCCTCTGTTGGCCAAGCGGGGGTTTCGGGGAGAGGTCATTACGACGTCTGCCTCGCGCGAATTGACGCGACTGGTCATGCTGGATGCGGCCTATCTGTTGGAGGAAGACGCGCGTCACCGCGGGCGCAGAGGCGGTCACGGAGGTGCGAACAACGACACGAAGAACCCGCTCTATTCGACCCTTGACGCACTGAATTGCCTCGACAATTTCGGGCGGACTGCTGCTTACTCCGAGAGTCTTGAAGTTACCGCGGGGGTGAATGCTACCTTCCTCGACGCTGGCCATATTCTTGGCTCGGCCAGTATTTTTCTGCAACTTTCTGAACAGGGTCATTCCACCAACGTGCTGTTTTCCGGCGATCTGGGTAACGCCGGTCGCCAGCTGCTGCGCAGCCCCGTGACGCCGCCCCGGACCGAGAATGTTGTCATGGAAACCACGTATGGAGACCGGTTGCATAAGCCATTGGGTCCATCCATCGCGGAGCTCTTTGAAGCGATAAACGAGACATTCAAACGAGGAGGAAATGTCATCATTCCCACCTTCGCCGTCGAGCGAGCGCAGGAATTGCTCTATTTCCTTGGCGAAGGTATCCGCAAGGGTCAACTCGCCGAATCGACGCAAGTGTTCCTCGATTCGCCAATGGCGATTTCGGCGACTGAGATGTTCCGACGTCATCCCGAGTGTTTTGAGCCTGCGACTGCAAAGCTGTTTCAAGGAACGCATGATCCGTTTGATTTGCCAGGGCTGCATTTCACGCGGGAAGCCGCCGAATCCGTCGCGCTGAACAACATTCATGGCGGCGCCATCATCATGGCCGGATCGGGCATGTGTACCGGCGGTCGCGTCCGCCATCACTTGCAGCACAATCTGGGCCGCGACAAATCGGCCGTCGTGTTCGTTGGCTATGCAGCAACCGGTACTCTTGCGCGCCGGATCATCGATGGCGCCAGGCAGGTGAAAATTTTCGGCGAGGATGTTCCGGTCAGGGCACGCATCTACACCATCAACGGTTTCTCTGCGCATGCCGATCAGGCAGAATTGCTGGCCTGGCAAAGGCACACCGGCGCAAAACGCACATTCCTCGTTCACGGTGAACAAGACAGCATGAGAGCGCTCGCGGCCCACCTTGCGGACACGGGCATCGAAATGCCGATACAGAACCAGAGCTTTGATCTGTGAGAAATCGGAAATTCAATGTCGGGAAGTATCCTCCCAAAGCAGAAGGCGCGGTGCACGTCCAATCTGCGCTCCGCAGAGCATTCTAACTCAACCAAATTGGTCGGACGGTGCGTCGTACCGCTGTTCGGTGACAAGGTCGCCGCCTTGCGCGTCAAGCGGATGTCCAAGCTCTTCACGCGCCGCTTCCTCGATCCGGGCCGCAAGCGCCGGCTGACGGTCCATCAATGCGTGAAGATCCAGGGTGTCCAGAACCAACACCCGGGTCGGCGTCAGCCGTGGCCGGGAGCCGACGCGCTTGCTTAGCTGCGGCGCGGCGTCCTGGACGGATGTCAATGCGACATCAGTGTCGGCACGGTCATGGATTGAAGCATGCCGCGCGTGACGCCGCCCACGATGCGTTCTTGCAGGCGAGAATGGCCATAGCCACCCATGACGATCAGATCGAGACCCGTATCGGCCGCGATGGATAGGACCATTGGCTGGATATCCGCGCGGTCGGCACTCATGCGCACGATGCGCGCGGTCAGCTCATGCCTTGCCAGATGGTCCTTCAGGCTAGCCGCGGGTATCTCCGTCTCGTTGACGCTGATAATGGTGATATTTTGCGCACGCGCCAGAAATGGTGCGGCGTCCCGAACGGCGCGCGCGGCCAGGCGGCTGCCGTCCCAGGCAATGCCAATGTGCTTCGGTTCAAAAGGGCCTTTATGCGTGTATGGAATGAAAATGACCGGGCCGCCGGACTGAAAAAGAATTTCCTGCGGTACGGTGTTGTCGTACGTGTCGCGGTCGGGCTCAGGCTGCAGCGCGACCGTCAAATCGTAGAGCCGCGCCAAGGCGGCCACGGTTGCCGTAGTTTCGGCTGGATTGCCTGCAAGCGGTCGGAGACCATAGGCAATACCGGAATTCCGGGCTTCGGTTTCGAACACCGCGAGCGCGGCGTTGGCCCGTGCCAATGCATTTTCCTGTTCGACCTCAAACACAGCAGCGAGCGCGGCGCCACCATCAAGGGCCAGACCGATATTGGTAGCTGCATAACCGATCGAAACCGCATCAAGATGCGCGGCACGCGTCACCGCAAGCGAAATCGCGCTGTCAGCAATAGGACGTATCAGCCGTTCGGAGGGGATGTGAACCAGGATATTCTTCAACATGACAGCTCTCCATATTTTCTGAAAAGTCGTGCCCGCTGCTGCGGTCTCTGTTCCCATTAAGAAATAAAAAGTGCATGGGGGATTTGATTCATCTCAACCCAGCGTGATCTACCAGCGACTATTCATGGATCGTTTCCCGTGCGCGCTGCATGGGGCAGCCGAAGGATGGAAAGATGGCACGGGTTGCATTGGTTACGGGCGGAACGCGCGGCATCGGTGCCGCCGTCTCCGAGGCGCTCCTCAGGGATGGGTATCGTGTGGCCGCGACCTACGCCGGCAATGATGCCGCCGCAAAAGCCTTTCACGCGAAAACAGGCGTCGCCGTGTACCGCTGGGACGCCAGCGATTTCGAAGCCTGCGCCGCCGGTATCCGGGAGGTTGAAGCCGCGATTGGGCCGATCGATATCCTGGTCAACAATGCCGGGATCGTCCGAGATAGCGCCCTCCATAAGATGAGCAGGGCGCAATGGGATGCCGTCATTGCCACGGACCTCAACGCGCTTTTCAATATGTGCCGCCCGGTGATTGAAGGCATGCGGACACGCAAGTTCGGGCGCATCATCAATATATCCTCGATCAACGGCCAAAAGGGACAGTTCGGCCAGACCAACTACTCGGCCGCCAAAGCGGGGGATCTTGGCTTCACCCGCGCACTGGCGCTCGAATCGGCCCGTTCGGGGATTACGGTGAACGCCATTTGCCCGGGTTATATCCATACCGAGATGCTGGATGCCGTCCCCCCGGAGGTGATGGCAAAGAGCATCCTTCCGCTCATTCCCGTGGGCCGCCTCGGTGAGCCCGGGGACATCGCACGCGCCGTGGTGTTTCTCGCCGCCGACGAAGCAGGCTTCATCACCGGTTCGACGCTATCGATTAATGGCGGACAATACATGAGCTAAGCGAGGAGACGAAAGATGACGAGCTTTGACCGCAGGGAAGAGGCCTTCGAGGCGAAATTCGCGCATGATGCCGAGCGCACATTCAGGGCGCGCGCCAGGGCGGTACGGATGCTGGGATTGTGGGCCGCTGGAAAACGCGGCGAAACGGGCGCCGCTGCCGAAGATTACGCGCGAGCCCTGATCGAGGCCGATATCGTAACGCCGGATGCCGCCTTCAACAAACTCGTTCTCGATCTCGCGGGCCATGGCATTGACTCCAGCCAGATCCGCAAGAAACGCGATGCGCTTTTAGCGATCGTGCAAAGTGCTTCGGCATGAAGCCTGTTGTCCGAAACCAGCCTCGAAGGACAAAGCGATGAATGTATCCGACGTCGTGCGCCGCTCATTCGCAATGATCAGGCCCGACGCGCCGTTGCTGGATGCCGCGCATCTGCTTCTGGAAACCAACCAGCGCGGTCTGCCAGTAATCGATGGCGAGGGAACGCTCGTGGGCATTATTTCCGAGGGTGATTTTTTGCATCGGGTCGAGCTCGATATAGGCCCGCCACCCGGAAACTGGCTGGAAGAGATTCTCGGCATTGAAGAGGACACTCCTGCGCGCCGGCGAATGCGAGCAGGCCTTGTCCGGGAAGCGATGACCCCAGACCCGGTTTTTGTCAACGACGAAGCAACTCTTGATGAGGTGGTGGCATTGATGGATGCGCGCCATGTGGCGCAGCTTCCGGTCGTTTGCGGTGCGGCCGTGATTGGCATCATTGGTCGCGTTGAATTGCTGAACGCCGTCGCACATGCGCTGTGCTCAGTCAAACAAGATGATTTCGGAAGATCTGTGCACGCGTAGCCCGCTGTCGATCGGCGGCGGCCCTCCAAATGAGGCGTCGCTGAGCGATGGTTCCATCGAAGTTCCCTTCGAAAGATCGTCAGAATGCGGATTCGTAAGGCAGGACTTTTTTGATTCTGGTCAAAGCTATCGCGGTGCACATCGCTTAGTAGAGAACGTCATCACGTTCCAACCAGGAGGTATTCATGACCAAGCAGTCTCTTATTCCCGTGGGAACCGAGCGCGCCGTCGCGCGCCGTGAGACCAATCCCTTCACCTTTCTTCAGCAGGAGATCGACCGGTTGTTCGACGGCTTTTCCCGCAGCTTCCCGTCGTTTACTGCGGCGGCGACTGTTCCGAACATGGACGTGGCCGAGACCGATAAAGTGATCGAGATCACGGCCGAACTGCCGGGCCTTGAGAAGAAAGATGTCGAGTTGAATGTCACCGACAATCTTTTGACCATCCGCGGCGAAAAGAAGAGTGAGCGCGAAGAGAAAAACAAGGACTATCATCTTGTGGAGCGCAGCTTTGGCTCCTTCGCTCGCTCCGTGGAGTTGCCTGCGGGGGTGAAGCCGGAAGACATTACGGCCGAAATCGCCAAGGGTGTTCTGAAGGTCACCGTGCAGAAGCCGGCTCCGAAGCAGTCCAGGAAGATCGACATCAAGGCAGCGGCATAAGATGCGGCAGTGTGCCTCGCGAAGTCTCGCGGGGCACATCATCCTTGTCACGAAGTAAAATTCCGAACGTCGCGCTGCTTCGTGTCCGTTCTATCCCAGGACATCGTTCCTAAACGAGAGATGTGACGAACGACCTACCGATGGTCCATTTGCTGCCGGATCTCCGGGTATCGTTAAGCGCAGTCCCGAACGAATTGCGTCCGCTGATTAGCCTGCGTTCACCCTCAAACCGTCAATCGTCGAAGCGCTGAAGCAGTATTCTGCATAGTGTTGTGCGGACGTGCCCGCGGCAAGATCCTGGTTACACCGGCGCTTTTGCTGGCATGAGGCGCACACGCGTGTCATGTCGCGCAAAACAAGCGGCTCCGTCTTGGCGAGAAAGTCTCTGTCGATACCGAGAATCGTCAGCAAACCTGACAATTCATCAGCGGCATGCGGCCCCTGACGAACAAGCGTGTCGAGATCCGTGGGTTGAATATCCAATTCACGTGCAATTGCCGCAGACTCTCTTCTGCCAAGTTCTCGTATTTCTCTGATATCCTCCCGTTGCCTGCGCCAATTGCCAAAGGCATCAACAACTTTATCGACGATAGGATACTGCTTGCTCATTGTCCGCTCCGTCGGCCATCCAAAATCAAGCCTGATGGTATGGGACCGATCCGTCATTGCGATGGATCAAACCTATATACCTCACATGTCCGGACGGCCCCCCGATAGGACAGCGCCGCCAGCGTCCAAACGCTGCTCAAGCATCCATGTTTCGCAGGCGCTGGCGGTTGTGCAGCACGATCTGCCGCGCGCCGGAAAAGCCTAGCACACCCTCGTCATGCAGTTGCGAGAGCGCCCGCGAAACCGTTTCCAGTGTCAGTCCGAGGTAGTCGCCGATATCGCGGCGGCACATTGGCAGCGCCATCATGCCCGTAATGGCGAGGCGACGATCCATCTCGAGGAGGAAATTTGCCACGCGCTCCATCGCGCTTTTGCGGCCGAGAAGCAACATATGATCTTCGGCATGCCGGAGGTCACCCGCGGTCATGGTCCAGAGTTTTTGCGCAACCTTGACATCGGTCCCTGCCGCCTGTTCGAGACTGCGGCGTTTGACCAGGCGCACGGTGGTATCGACGATGGCTTCCGCCGCCAGCCGGTGGTTGATTCCGGATTCAAGTCCGAAGACGTCGTTTGGCAGGTGAAAAGCGCCGATCTGCCGCCGTCCGTCAGAAAGCAGTTTGTAAGTCCGAACGGCGCCTTGAATGACCTGATAGACATAATCTGCAGGTTCGTCCTCGCCGTAGATTTCCTCATCTTTTCGGTAGGAGAACTCGCTAGCAACGAGGCCGGCATGACCCGTAAGCAGACCGAACTGATCTGCGATGGGGCGGATAGTCGGGGTGATCTTCGCGCCAATAACCGATGGGGTGAGTGGTTGGGTGTGCATTTGCCATCTCCTGTGCAGCGGATGGCCAGTGTTTATCTGGGACGGTCGAGGCGGGATATTTCGCTCGATATCTTAAGGGGACGTCCCTAAGTAGTTTACCGGAGGCCGTCACTGGGGTCGGCAACAGGACCCGCTTGCTGAATGGCGTCTCGAATCCGGGCGACTAGGTTCTCTTCGAGATGGGGCTTCAACAGGACCTGGTACACCCCAACGACAGCGGCTTTTGCCGGTATATTGTCGTCGGGATAGCCGGTAATCAGGATAATTGGCACTGCGACGTCACGGCTACGCAACTGGTTTGCGAGGTCGACACCGTTCATGTTGGGCATTTTAAAGTCGATCACAAAGCAGTCAGCCTCATTTGAAGCGACCGATTTCAGCAAGGCTGGTCCGCTCCGGAATGTCTCGACCGCGAATCCATCTGTTTCGAGAAGAAATCGAAGCGAGCCGAGGACGCCCGGATCGTCGTCGACAACGTATATGACCGGTTTGGCGGGTGACGCGGACATCACGAAACCCTGCTCTCGGTTGGATGGTTGAACTGATGCATGTATTGTATAAAGCGGATTTTGGGTGGGGGCGTCTTGACTTGGCTCAATCTTTGAGCAAGCCGCCGCGCAGCGCCAGCCGGACGAGTTCCGAGAGACTCGCCGCCTGCATTTTGGTCATCACATTGGCCCGATAAACCTCGATCGTGCGCGGGCTGATGTCGTATTCTCGGGCAATCAGCTTGTTCGAGAGCCCGGCGATGAGGCCGTCCATGACCTGACGCTCGCGAGGGCTGAGACTAGCTATCCGCGTCTGTATCTCCAGCGTAACCGCTTCACCCTTTACGCCTGGTTCCGCCCGCCTCAGTGCCGTCTCGATCATTCCGATCAAACGGTCGTCCTCGAAAGGCTTTTCCAGAAAATCCATGGCGCCCAGCTTCATCGCTTCGACGGCGAGTGGAACGTCTCCGTGACCGGTCATGATCACGACGGGAAACAGGCTGCCGCCCGCCTTGAGGCGTTTCAGAAGCTCAATGCCATCGACGCCGGGCATCCGCACGTCGGATACAACGCATCCAAAGTCGATGGTCAAGAGGGCGTCGAGAAAACTTGACGCCGATTCGAAGAGCGTGACGTGGAAATCGGCAGAACTGAGCAGGAAGTCGAGCGAGTCGCGCATCGCGCCATCGTCATCGATGACATAGACCTTTCCCCTATATACCATTCGTCACACTCTCAGTTGATGCGGCAGGCAACGTGAAGCGAAAGGTGGCGCCGCCTGAACGATTGGTTTCGGCCCACATCCGGCCGCCATGTGCTTCGATAATCGAACGGCTTATGGACAGTCCCACCCCCATGCCAGTTTCCTTTGTCGTATAGAAGGTCTGAAACAGATTGGGCATGACATCATCCGGGATTCCGGGGCCGGTATCAAATACCGCAACTTCAATCATGTCATCGGCCACCTTGGCATTCGAGGCAATAAGCTCACGTTGCGGCGAGTGAGCCATGGCCTCGAGTGCATTGCGAAACAGATTGACCAGAACCTGCTGAATCTGAACCCGATCAACGAGAACCGAATCGTACTCCGGATTCAGGTTAAAACGAAGCTGGACGCCCTGTTCGCGGGCACCCGCAAGGCCAAGCGCGCCGGCCTCTTCAATCAATTTCGAAAGACTTTCGACGCGTTTCTCCGACTCCCCGCGCGCGACGAAATCGCGAAGCCGCCGAATGATCTGGCCCGCGCGAAGCGCCTGTTCTGCCGCACGATCCAGAGCACCTTCAATCTTCGATTTATTGGGATCCGAACTGTCAGCCAGAAGCCGGCGCGACCCCTTCATGTAATTGCTTATGGCGGCAAGCGGCTGGTTCAACTCGTGTGCCAGCGCCGACGCCATTTCTCCCATTGCGCTGAGCCGGGACACGTGAACGAGCTCCGATTGAAGTTCCTGGAGCCGCGCTTGCGTCTGCTGTTGCTCGGTCAGGTCCCGGACGAACCCGGTGAAATACCGCTCTCCACCCGACTGCATCTCGCCGATCGAAAGATGCATTGGAAAGGTAGTTCCGTCTTTTCGCTGACCAGTTACAATTCTTCCGATGCCGATAATATGCCGTTCGCCGGTAGATCGATACCGCTCCAGATAGCCATCGTGGCGCGAACGATCCGGGTCTGGCATCAGGATGCTGACGTTCTGGCCGATGATTTCGCGCTCTGCATGGCCAAATTGCCGCTCTGCGGCGCTACTAAAGAACTGCATGATGCCACGACTGTCGATGACGATCATTGCGTCCGGAATAGTTTCCAGGATCGATTGAAGGTGACTTTCCCGAGTTCGCAGCGCTTCCTCGACCTGCTTCTGATCGTCGATATCGATCACGATTCCATTAAGATGGAGCGGAACACCTTGCTCATCTTTCACCACGCTGCCACGCACGCGAACCCAGCGGTACGACCGTGATGGTTCGCGTACCCGGTACTGCATGTCGAAACTGCAGCCAGTTTCGACGGAAAGTCTTACGGCGTGTTCGGTACGCTTGCGCTCTTCCGTTTCAAGGAGGGAAAGGAACAGTTCGTAGGTAAGCGGCAGTTCGTTGGAAACACCAAAAAGCGTTCTGGTGATACCGGACCAGAGCAACTTTTGGGTCGAAAGATCGAGATCCCAAATCCCGATGCCGGCTCCGGCTATGCCCTGCAGAAAACGCTCGTCTCGAGCGGGGTCTTCGGACGCTGGATGGGGGGTGGTGGTCACGTCACTCCTGCGGTGCTGCTGCAACACCGATGGCGAGGATACCAACACATTCAATGGCCGGCTACCCTTTTTGCAGCCTTTGCCGGTCGATGCCCGTGAGATGCCTGACCGCCGGGCCGGCTATTTACTGCATGACGCATTGCCCGCAAAAATGGGAATTTCTTCCACCATCAGTTCGGCGTCCTTGACGACGGCCAGCCAGAGTTCGATAGCAAGCAGGTGGAGTTCGACGGCTACATGCTCATCCGTACATTGCGCGGCAAGCCTTAGAGATTGTCGCGAACATTGCAAAGCTACGTCTGAAATATGCATCACGGGCTCCTAATTTAGGCCACCACTAACTCATCTAAGAGTTGAGCAATCTGATCTAAATCAACCTTTCGACACGATAGCCCCGGGCTACGTACTGCTGAGGTCGTGACGATTTGGGCAGCCCAACAATCACCGAATCCTTGATCTGGCTCATTCTCCGTCTCAGGAAACGTCCTAGAGATTAA
Organism: Pseudomonadota bacterium; assembly: GCA_021779635.1. The sequence continues at coordinate 10,975 of JAJYAH010000009.1, forward strand.
AAATTCGCAGGTTCGGGAGATAATGATGACGTATGCGACGGTGATGGTCAGCCTGGCGCTGGATCGGTCGAATGACGCCTGCCTTGAGATTGCCGGTCAGCTGGTTAAGCGGTTTGGTGCCCGCGCGATTGGAGTAGCCGCGGCTGAATTCAGTCCGCCGCTATATTTCACGACCGGAGAACAGGCCCAGGAGGTGCTTGATCAGGGTCATGCAGCGCTCAGAAATCGCATCGCTGAGATCGAAGCGCAGTTCCGCGCGGCGATGCAGAACCGCGCCACGACCGTGGAATGGCGTTGTGCCGAAGATTTTCCGACGAGATTTGTCGTCCAGCAGGCGCGCGCAGCCGATATCGTTGTCGTGGGTGAGGGTGGTCGCGACGTGCTCGCGGATCCCTTCATGCAGGTCAATCCAAGTGATCTTCTCATGCAGACCGGAAGGCCACTGCTTGTTGTTCCCGATGGCATCGATTGGCTGGATCTGCGAAGCGTTTTGGTTGCCTGGAAGGACACGCCCGAGTGCCGGCGAGCCGTCACTGATGCATTGCCGATGCTGCGCGAAGCCAAGGATGTGATCATCGCTGAAATCGTTGAAGATGAGGCCGAAAGGGCGTCAGTGTCGTCGGGAATCGCAGACCTCATCACGTGGCTGTTGCGGCACGGCGTGGTCGCCTGCGAACGGGTGCCCGCTGAATGCGGCAACGTCACAGCACAATTGGACAGGATCGCCTCGGAGCTTGGAGCGGGCCTGGTTGTTGCGGGCGCCTATGGCCATTCGCGATTTCGCGAATGGGTTTTCGGCGGCGTAACAAAGCGTCTCGTCAATCCGTCCGGCCGCTGCTCACTATTATCGCACTGAGACGGGGCCGGATTGACGTTCATCAAAGTCATCTTCGTGGAAGCATAGTGTAGTGCCAATGTTTCAAAACCAATCAAATCGGATGGATTCGCGCCTTGTACAGGTTTCTTGAACAAACGACAGCCGACTCCATGACGCGGAACACCAAAACCGTGTCGCGGAGCGTCACGTTACGGGAACTCGGATATTTATTCGAAAAAGACGACTTCAATGCCTACCCAGTTGAGGAGGAAGCCCGGATCGTCGGCCTGGTGACTAAGTTCGACTTTTTGGCCTGCTTTGTTTTTACTCTGAGTTATATGATACCGCGCTATGATGATCTGATGAAACGTACCGTCGCCGAAATCATGACGCCGGAATTTATCTATGTCCGGGAAGAAACCAAGCTGACGCGGGTGCTTCAGCTTATGGTCGACCACCGCATCAGGAGTGTGCCGGTGATAGAAGGTGATCAGCAACTGGTCGGGATAATATCGCGCGAGGACGTGATGCGCGCTCTGCAACGCTGCACTAGCGAAAAGGTCTAGCTCCGCTGGCGCTACTGATGGACATGCACGAGGATTCTATCCGTTCGGCCTAGGTGTTTGGTCCCGACCTTTGATGGTGCATTCTTATCGCACGATTCGAAGGATGCGCTATGGGACAAATTTTACACGGCTGCGCCACCACGACGGAGGCAGTCCGTCGAGCAATACAAAATAGTCAAGAGAGCCTGAGAGCGCTCGCCAAGCGCTACGGGATCAACCTGAAGACTGTCGCCAAGTGGAAGCAACGCGAGACCGTCGCTGATCGCCCGACAGGCCCCAAAGAAGCCAAGTCGACCGTCCTTTCCATCGAGGAGGAGGCGATCATCGTCGCTTTCCGGCGGCATACGCTGCTGCCGCTCGACGATTGCCTCTATGCGCTACAACCGACCGTCCCGCATCTGACGCGGTCATCCCTGCATCGCTGCCTTCAGCGCCACGGTATCAGCCGATTGCCGGAGGTCGAAGGTAGCAAGCCTTCGAAGAAAAAGTTCAAGGCTTATCCGATCGGCTATTTCCACATCGATATCGCTGAGCTCCAGACCGCTGAAGGCAAGCTCTACCTCTACGTCGCCATCGATCGCACCAGCAGGTTCGCCTTCGTGCAACTGGTCAAGAAGACGGGAAGGACCTCGGCCTCGGCCTTCCTCGAAGCCCTAATCGCGGCTGTCCCCTACAAGATCCACACGGTTCTCACCGACAACGGGATCCAGTTCACTTTCCCGCCACGCTACGCGGATGGCCCAACGGCAAGGTACGTGACACATATGTTCGATATGTGCTGCCGGGAAAATGGCATTGAACATCGGCTGACCAAGATCAAGCATCCCTGGACCAACGGCCAGGTCGAGCGCATGAACCGCACGATCAAGGAAGCGACCGTCCAACGTTACCATTACGATCGACACGATCAACTCGAAGCACACCTTGCCGACTTCATTAACGCTTACAACTACGCTCGGCGGCTGAAGACCCTGAAGGGCCTCACCCCTTACGAATACATCTGCAAGTGCTGGACTTCTCAGCCCGAACGATTCAAACTTAATCCGCTCCAGAAAATGCCGGGACTAAACACCTAGAGCGCGGTCAACTCGCCTTCAGCAGATGATCGTCTTCCGGAGAGTTCAGGTACATCCCCGACATTGTGTCGACCCAGCACAGGTGATCGTGAACCTTCGTCACGCCGGCAACGTTCTCCGCTACCACGATAGCCGCTTGCCGTGACCGCTCCTCGGTGATGACGCCGCTCAAGTGAACGATGCCATCACGCACGATGACGCCGAGGCCGAATGGACACCAGTCTTTCTTCTCCAGGGCATCGATTATGCGGTTGCGAATATGGTCGTCGTCGGCGGTCGGGTCGCGAATTTGCTGCGCCAAGCTTGCTACCGCCTGCAACAGGTCCGCGCGCGACACAATTCCGACGAGCTTGTCGCCCCGCGTGACCGGTAGTCGCTTGACGTTGTTCTTTTCCATCAGTTCCACGATCTCCTCAAGATCGGCATCTTCACTGACGGTCAGCGGCTCCGGCGTCATGATTTCAGAAATCCTGCGGCCATGCTCGTGAACGAAATCGGTTGCTTCCTTGCCCGGGCCGAGAATGAATTTCAGAAACCGGCCACGCTTGCGCTGTGTGCCGATTTCGCTGCGGCGAAGGAAGTCGCCTTCTGAAATGATACCGATGAGCTTGCCGGTCGTATCGACCACCGGAAGTCCGCTGACATGCCGTTGCAGCATGGTGTTTGCAGCTTCGACGACCGTGGTATCGGGTGTGACGGTGATAACGGGTCGGGTCATGATCTGATGTGCGCGCATGGCGGCCTCCATCGGTGGGCACGAATATTAAGGAAAACATATCCCAGGCGGCGCGGCGCGATTTGACCCAAGTCAACTATCTGATGTCGTTCCGCTTGATGCAGCTCAATGTGAGTCATTGATTACCACCGTATCAAACATAATACAAAAATCGGAGGCCATCATGCTGGAATTTTACGAACCTGGTGCGGCGATCATCGAAGATTCGGTCGCGGAAGCTGTGGCGCGATGGAACAATACAAACAACTGCATCCTGAATTTCATGTTTGGCGCGCAAAAAGCGATGCTTGAAGAGATGATATTCGTCGGGAAGGAAATCCTTGACCGTGTTGTGACCGAAACGCACTTGTTTGGCGAATTCTCCTCGAAAATGGCCGAGGCCCATTCGGTCGAAGGCCTGAAAACGATGTGCCAGGAATGCGGCCGGCATCAGGTCGACTTTGTCCGCCGCGACAGCGAACGGTTGTTCAAGCATGGCGAGCGAATGATCGAGGTGACGTCAGGCCTGTTCGGTAATCGGCCACCGAGCTGATCGTCGTTTCTCTACCGTTATCGAGCCAAAGTTGATGGAGGTGGGTGTCGTGCAGGCGAAGTCGGATTTGCTAGACGATGAGGTTCCACCAGAACCGTGTCACGCGCATGTCGTAAGCTACCGCGAAGATAGCCCGGTTGTCGTCCCGTCCGACCCCCATCCCGGATCGGCGTCTGAGGACCACCAAGGCGAGCCGGCGGAAGTGTATCAGTTCGATCGCGCGCTTCATGCGATGGTGGCCGGCCTGACCGGCGGTATATCACCGGTCGCATTGACGCTCGCTTATATCGACTGGGCTGCGCATTTGGCCGCGGCGCCTCAACGGCAACTGGCGATTGCTCAGGATGCGTTGCGGAGTACGAATGAGTTTTTCCAGTTGGAGCGTCATTGCCTGTCGCCCGGTCAGCCTTGGGCCTTGATCAAGCCGCAGCCGCAGGATCATCGTTTTTCCGACCCGGAGTGGGAGCGTGTGCCGTTCAATCTGATCGCGCAGGCGTTTTTGCTGGAGGAGCGATGGTGGCACCAGGCGACAACCGACTTGCGCGGCGTGGCGCCGCGGAATGCGGCGATCGTCGAATTCTCGGTGCGGCAGATACTCGACATGCTAGCGCCTTCCAATTTCGCCGCCACAAATCCCACAGTACTGGACAAGGCTTTCCGAAGCGGCGGTGAGAACTTCGTATTTGGCTGGCAGAATTGGCTCAGCGACTGGATGCAATTGCTGTCGTCAGGTAAGCCCGCTAACGACGGGGAATTCGTCGTCGGCAAGACTGTCGCGACGTCGCATGGCAAGGTGGCGTTTCGAAAGGAGCTCATCGAGCTGATCCAGTACTACCCAACCACCGACAAGGTGCACCCGGAGCCGATCTTGATCGTGCCGGCCTGGATCATGAAATACTACATCCTCGACCTTTCGCCGCGGAACTCGTTGGTCAAGTTCCTGACCGGCGAAGGCTTTACCGTCTTCATGATTTCCTGGCGCAATCCCGGATCGGGGGATCGCAACATCGCTTTCGACGACTATCGCAGGCTTGGCGTACAGGCCGCGCTGGCTGTGATCGGGGATATCGTTCCCGGTCCTCAGGTCCATGCGCTTGGCTATTGTTTGGGCGGAACGTTGCTATCGATTGCCGCCGCGGCGATGGCTCGAGATGGTGACACCAGATTGAAATCGATCACCTTGCTCGCGGCACAGACGGATTTTACAGAGGCAGGCGAGCTGACCTTGTTCATCAACGAGAGCCAGGTTGCATTTCTCGAAGACATGATGTGGGAACGCGGCGTTCTCGACACCACGCAGATGGCGGGCGCATTCCAGCTGCTCCGCTCGAACGATCTGATCTGGTCCAAGCTCACCCGGGACTACCTGATGGGAGAGCGGGCGCCGCCGAGCGATTTAATGGCCTGGAACGCCGACGCTACGCGCTTGCCGTCCCGAATGCATTCGGAATATCTGCGCAAGCTGTTCCTCCACAATGATCTGGCCGAGGGCCGCTATCGTGTCGAAGGAAAACCGGTTTCGCTGTCGGATATTCACGCGCCGATGTTCGTGCTCGGGACGGTTCGCGATCACGTGGCGCCCTGGAAATCCACTTACAAGATAAATTATCAGGTGAAGCTGACGTCACGTACCTTTTGACCAGTGGTGGTCACAATGCGGGCATCGTGGCGCCGCCGGGGGAGCAGGGTCATTTCTATCAGGTCCGGACGAAAGCGGCCAAAGTCGCTTACATAGGCCCCGACGAATGGCTGAAGGCGACCCCAAAGGTCGAAGGATCGTGGTGGCCGGAATGGACCAGGTGGCTTGCCTTGCAATCTGGCGAACTCTGTGAGCCGCCGCGCATCGGCACTGGCCATGCCGAAGACGGGACTCTCCCTGATGCCCCCGGGGATTATGTTCGCCAATGACCGGCGCTATTGCGCGCTGAGCCATCTGACGTAGAGATCCCGGATCTTAATCGGCTTCAGGGCCGCCAGCTTCCGATAGGCTGCGCTAGCGGTCTGTATCAGGCGTTTTTTGTGTCTCCGGCCAACAAGCGGCATGGATAGCCGGACACCGTCTTGTTCCAGATCGGCCGCCAGAATTTCACCTTTTGCATCGTCATTCGATTGTCCAAGAAATTTCTGCGTTTTGCGCAATACGATGAAAAATGGCTTGGCATCGTTTCAGTGTTTGCTCTGATGTTCCGGATGCATCGATGATCGTCCAGTCGATCGCGCCGATATCGTATTTTTCCTGGAGTCCGGCGATCTCGGGCGTGGCATCGGACGCGTCGCCCTCACGACGGCCGAGGCGGTTTAGCCTGGTCGCAAGATTTGTCTGAAGAAAGAGGCCGACAAACCTCGCATTCAGGCTGCGCGCGGCATCGCGGATCGCGGCTCGCTCCGATTCCCGGGCAAACACCGCATCGACAATGACGGAATGGCCATGAACGAGAATTTGCAAGGCTCGTTGCACGAGCAGTTCGTAAATTTTTGCGGTCGCCTCCGGCTGATACGCGCTCTCCGGTAGCCGATCTGTTTCATTGACCTGAAAATGTTGCTTTCGCAGGACGTCGGTGCGCAACACAACAGCGCCCGGCTGCGGTACGACGACAGGAGCGAGGATGCGCGCCAGAACCGATTTGCCGGTTCCGGACAATCCACCAATGGCGACAAGCGTTGGCGCCGAAGGATGGATCAATTGTTGCGCAAGTTTGAAATAGGTCTGTGCCGATCGCATGATTTCGGCTTTATCGCGAGACGTCTGGCCCAGGCGGGCCAGCAGCACGTTGGCGCGGATAGCCGCGCGGAGCGACATAAACAGCGGTAGCGCCGCGAGGCCGTCGAAATTTTCGATGGACGCCGTCTTCAGGTATCCATTGAGAAGGGCGTTCGCAGTGGCATGTCGTCCGTAGTGGAGGAAATCCATCACCGGGAACGCAAGATCGTAGAGAATATCGACCGAAGCGATGTCAGGATCAAATTCGATCGCATCGAACAGGACGGGTTTGCGCTCGATCAGCACGATGTTCGCCAGGTGCAGGTCGCCATGGCATCGACGTACATGTCCCTGTCTGCCCCGCTGCTCCAGCAAATTGCGGACGCAAGAAAACGCAGAGAGAGACGCAGCTTGGAGGTCGTCAATGTCGTCTGGGGGAAAGCAAGCCGCGGTTCGGAATGCCTCGGTATTACCTTGGACGAGGGCGGGGATCGATTTGATCCAGGGTTCAACCGGCGCCAACGGCGAGACCGCGTGCGAAGCCGCGATCGCGTCGGCAATGGCGTCAACGAGGGCGCGATCCAGCTCACCGGATTCTGCCAGGTGATCGATGGTCTGACGCTCGTCGAAGCGGGTCATTTCGATCGCGAATTCGACCGGCGCACCATTTCCGTCGATGCTCAGGGCTCCATCGTCGTCTTGCGTGATAGGAACGACGCGACGGTAGATTTGTGGCGCGAACTGGCGATTGATGGTCATCTCTGCATCGCAGGCCGCTTTCCGCTTCTCCAACGTCGAATAATCCAGATATGGAAAGCGGACGGCGCGTTTGATCTTCAGTGCCCGGTCGCCCTCGAGAAAGACCGACGCCGCATGCGTATCGATCCGATCGACATGAGGATGGGCAACGGAATCTGTCAGAAAGGCAAAGACGCGCTCTTGCATGCTCGTGTCGGCTGTTACCGAAGTTGTCATGCGCCGATGAACCTAGGGTTTGAGGACTGCAGCACCCAGGACTTGTCCCGTCCGAAGCTTTTGCAGGACCTCATTGGCCTCATGGAGCGGAAACGCCGTCGTCTGGGTCCGGATGCCAGCCTGAGGCGCAATCTTGAGAAAATCCAGCCCGTCCTGGCGCGTAAGGTTGGCGACCGACACCAGTTGCCTTTCTTCCCAGAGAAGATTGTAAGGAAAGCTCGGAATATCGCTCATGTGGATTCCGGCGCATACCACCTTACCGCCCTTGCGCACCGCGCGGAGTGCTGCCGGCACCAACTCTCCGATGGGAGCGTAGATGATCGCGGCATCAAGCAGAGTTTCAGGCCGCTGGTCCGACGCGCCGGCCCATACCGCTCCGAGTCGGCGGGCAAAGTCTTGCGCTGCCGCATCGCCGGATCGTGTAAAGGCATAGACGGACCGACCCTGCCAGCGCGCGATCTGGGCGACGATGTGGCCAGCGGCGCCGAAGCCATAAATGCCGAGCAGTTTGGCGTTGCCCGCCATCACTAGCGATCGCCACCCGATCAGGCCGGCGCATAACAGCGGCGCGATCGAAGCGTCGTCGCCGCCTTCGCCGAGCGGGAAAGCGTAGCGCGCGTCGGCAATGGTGTGGGTGGCGAAGCCGCCGTCGCGTGTATATCCGGTGAAGAGAGGATGATCGCAGAGATTTTCCATGCCCTCCTTGCAGAACCGGCAGACGCCGCAGGTATATCCTAGCCAGGGGATTCCAACGCGATCACTGATCTGATGGGTCGTCACGTTGCCGCCGACAAGGTCGACGCGGCCGACGATTTCGTGACCAGGAATGATCGGATATCTGATCCCGGGAAGCTCCGCGTCGACCACGTGGAGATCGGTCCGGCAAACCCCACACGCGCTCACCTTGACGCGAATCTGCCCCTCACCGGGGACAGGGTCCGCGCGTTCCACCATCCGGAGAGGTCCTCCCGGAGCGGACAACACCATTGCACGCATCTGCTTCTCCGTATGACGGGCAAAACAATGCATAGAACTTGAAGCCGATGAGCCCTTGACGTCGATCAAAGCAACGGGTCTCTCATCCAAGAACTCATCTTGATGAAGATCAACAACAAGTTTCGTCCAATACCTGACGTTGCAAGGGAGAGCACACATGCCCGTCAAGGATGTCCTGCTGCCGTTTATCGGGGAATCCAATGGGGTGGCAATGGCGATCGGAAACCGCGCGGCGCCGGCCTCCGCGATTTTGGCGAAAGATGTTCGATGCCTACGTAGCGGCCCAATGCCATGATCTTCTGCGATGGGCGCCTGTGGCCGCTCCCAGTTCAACGAGATCGGACGGGGCGGAAGGCCGTCATCGGGTGGCCACCCGTGCGGAGTTCTGACGTCGCACTAGAAGCCAGGACATGCCCACGGGCGCCTCAAGATTCGTATATTCAGGCTAAGCGCCTGCTGGATGATTGACCTGATGTCCATCTACCGTCTGAAAAATCTGCTGTCGCCGCGTTCGGTCGCACTGGTTGGGGCAAGTCCGCGGCCTGGTTCCGTCGGTCGGGCCATTCTCGGGAACATTTGCAAGGCGAAATTCAGGGGCGAATTCGGCCTGGTGAACTCGCATTATGCCGAAATCGACGGCGTTGTCGCCGTCGGCAGCCTGAGCCAATTGCCTTTTGTGCCCGAACTCGTGGTGATCACGGCGCCGGCAGCAGCAGTTGCAGATATCGTCGATGACGCGGGACGGCTCGGCGCAGCGGGCGTTGTTATTATCTCAGCTGGACTAGGCCACGGCGCGGGATCGCCGGCGGAAGCCGCCAGGCGCGCCGCGCACAAATTCGGAATGCGGCTGATTGGACCGAATTGCCTCGGGATCCTGATGCCCGGCGTTGCCCTCAATGCGAGTTTCTCCGCGCAGATGCCGAGTCAGGGAAATCTGGCGCTGATATCCCAATCGGGCGCCATTGCAGCTGGCATGGTCGATTGGGCGGCCCAGCGAAAAGTTGGATTTTCTGGAATCGTTTCCATCGGCGACCAGCTCGACGTGGATATCGCCGATCTGCTCGATTACTTCGCGCTGGATGCCAAGACGCGCGCCATTATGCTCTATGTCGAAGCGATCAAGGACGCCCGCAAGTTCATGTCCGCGGCACGTGCCGCGGCGAGGATCAAGCCAGTCGTGGTCGTCAAATCTGGACGCATGGCGCAGGGGGCAAAGGCGGCCGCGACCCATACCGGAGCGCTGGCGGGTTCGGACGCGGTCTATGACGCGGCATTCCGTCGCGCCGGAATCTTGCGGGTTTCGGATCTTCGCGAGTTGTTTGACTGCGCCGAGACGTTGGGACGCGTCGAAGCGCCACCGGGAAAGAGGCTGGCAATCCTGACCAATGGTGGCGGCATCGGCGTTCTCGCAATCGACCGGCTTGCCGAACTCGGCGGTATCCCCGCTGCGATCGAACCTGCCATCCGCGAAAGGCTTGATGCGGTTCTGCCGCCGACATGGTCCGGATCGAATCCCATCGACATTGTCGGCGACGCCGACGCTGCGCGCTATGCGGCAGCACTCAAGGTGCTGCTGGCCGACACCAACAACGACGCGATCCTTGTGATGAACGTTCGGACCGCGATCGCTCCGGCCGACGAGATCGCAGCTACCGTAACCGACATCGTCAGCAGCTACCGACGGCGGTGCATCGGTTCGGTCAAACCTGTGCTTGCGGTTTGGGTCGGGGCGGATCAGAAAATAATCGACATGCTGAGCGGCGCTGGAATCCCGAATTATCCGACCGAAGACGATGCGGTGCGTGGCTTCATGCATCTGGTGCAGCATCGCGAGATAGTGGCGTCGCTGGCGCAGATTCCGCCCAACATGCCCAGCGAGTTTGCTCCCGATTCCGATACCGCCCGTAAAATCGCTGTGGCAGCGCTTGCCGATGACCGACAATGGCTAGACCCAATTGAGATCGCTCGGCTGTTCGATGCCTATCAAATCCCGATGGTGCCGACATTTGCGGCCGCCGACGCCGAGCAGGCTGTCACCTGTGCCTCGGCGTTGTTCGCGCAAGGTTCGGCCGTCGTGCTCAAAATCATGTCGCGCGATATTGTTCATAAATCCGATGTCGGTGGCGTCGTTCTCAATCTTACCAGCGTCGATGGCGTACGTGCTGCAATGGCGGATATCCTGGCGCGGGCGAAAGCGCTGCGTCCGGATGCGCGAATCTCCGGCATCGTCGTTCAGGCAATGGTGGCGAAGCCAAAGGCGCGTGAGCTAATTCTGGGTCTTGCCGACGACCCGACCTTTGGCACTGTCATCGTGTTCGGCCATGGCGGCACGGCGGTCGAGATCATCAACGACAAGGCGCTGGCGCTTCCGCCGCTCGACCTGCAACTGGCCCGCGACCTTATCGGGCGGACCCGTGTCTCGCGGCTGCTGCACGCCTATCGCGACGTGCCGGCGGTCAAGGAGGACGCGGTCGCGATGGTTCTGGTCAAGCTGGCGCAGATGGCGGCAGACATTCCCGAGCTCCGCGACCTTGATATCAATCCGTTGCTGGTGGACGAGGCCGGCGCACTAATGGTCGACGCGCGCGTCGCCGTCGGTGCCGTGGAACGAAAATTCGGAGGATCTAGCCTTGCCAACTTTGCAGTGCGGCCCTATCCGTCGCAATGGCAACGACACCTTGAGGTCAAGGACGGCTGGCGGATCCTTGTGCGCCCGATCCGCCCAGAGGATGAACCGTCGATCCATGAATTACTTCGGCACGTCACCAGTGAGGATTTGCGGCTTCGGTTTTTCGCTCCAATGAGGGAATTTACCCACGAGTTCATCGCCCGGTTGACGCAGCTCGATTATGCCCGCGCGATGGCCTTGGTCGCGTTCGACGAAGGCAGCAAAGAACTCGTCGGGGTGGTTCGGCTCCACTCGGATTCGATCTATGAGAGCGGCGAATACGCGATTCTGCTCAGATCCGAGCTCAAGGGCAGGGGGCTGGGTTGGGCCTTGATGCGGTTGATCATCGAATACGCGAAGTCGGAAGGACTGAAACGACTATCGGGTCAGGTGCTTCAGGAAAATTCGGTGATGCTAAATATGTGCCGGGAACTTGGTTTCGACATAAAGTCTGATGCGGCCGACCTGACCCTTTGCGACGTGACGCTGGAATTCGGGGGTAGTGGAGACGGTTTAAATCGATTGTCGTGAATCGTTTCGATGGCGTCTATCGTACGACCAAGATTCTGAACTTGTTCAACAGCGCCAATATCGCTACGAGAACCATTCCAATTAGACCGATATTTTGCGCCGACGTCAAAAGGAAGGCGAGTTGAAGTTGCCAACCTGATTGCTCGTCGTCCCCGATCGGCCCGACGCTGGGGACGATCAAAATGCGAGCGATATACGCGGCCGAGAAGATCAGGGCGAATGACAAGAGCAATTTAAGGAAAATGCGCATTCGATCCCTCACGGCTACAAGCGGTCTACCGATACGACGCGGTAGGTGTGCATCTTGCTGTTCTCATTGATCGAGACGTATTCGCCGGTTACAAAATGTTGATCAGAAAAATGGACTCCGACCTCGTCGGCACCATTGACGCCGGCGTCGTCGTAGTGGAACGCCCAGCTGTCAACTTGGCGATGAACGAGATGACCGTGATCGTCCCGTTGGTCCGGCCGCAGTCGCGCGATCCGGCATGCCTCGCGATGCTGGCGCCAGAGTACCGGATCGATCCGGTCGTTTGCGTCAAGCGGCGCGACGATGACGTAGGCGACGCCGGTGTCTCCCTCGGGGTGACCAGGTTCTCGTGCAAGTTCGATGCGAATCTGGCGGAACTGGGCTGGAAGTGAGGTATTCAGGATCGGCTTCGGATGTGCATTTTGCATAGTGGGTTTCCTCTCTCAGCTGATGGATTTGCGGACAACGCCGCCGATTATTTCTGTTCTGCCGCGGTAGCCGCGGCGGCCACGGGGTTTGCTGCGGATTTTTTCAAGCTTTTAATGACGATCGTGATCAGAGGCACAAGCAGCAGAGGCAAAATTCCGTTCAGCGGATGGTGAATCGCTCCCGATACCTGCGACTGCAGGGCGCGCGCCTCAAGCTGCAGGGCATCGATCGACGAACCGTGGATTTCGGTCGCAAGCGCGAGTTCGCGCCCGCTCGGCGGCTTCGCGGCGATCGCGAACAGGATGGCGGCAATCGCGAAGTTAACGGCGCCAAGAATGGCTGCGGCGATAATCGCGCTCCAGATCTGGACCAGCGCGAAATAGGCTGACAGCTCCAGCATCAACAGGCCAAATGCGGCGATCAGGGCCGCAAATGCCCTCAGCCCAAGGCCCACAAGCAGGTGCCGCATCCGGATGTCGGCGATGATCCTGTCCGTGCGCCAGAGCACGCGGAGGTTTTTGACGACGTTCTCGGTGTTCATCTTAGTATCTCCTCAGCATAAAGCCGACTACGACGCCGAGCGCGAAAGCAGAAGCGAGCGAGGTGATCGGCCGATCCGATATGACGTGCTCGACATGGCTTTCCTGTTGGCTCAGGGTTGCGCCGAGATCGTCCAAAGCGGCCTTGATCTGGTCGGCGAGAGCATCGGCGCGGCTCTTCGAGGCATCGAAAATGCCCTCGCTGGTCGTATTCAACAGACTTGCCACATCGTCTTTTAGCGATTGCAACTCATCTCTCAGCTCACTTGAGTCGAACATCGGGCTTGCCTCTCTCACACCAATATTTGCAATCTATGTCAGACTGCGGCGGAGCAATTGACTTGTGTCAACTGCCCGATCACGAAGTCTTCTTGAGGCAAGTCAAATTGAGTGCCGTGTCAAAGCTTAGAAGGGTGTTTCATTGAAGAGGAATGCAGACCTTGGCGACCGTCCCACAGTTAACGGCCACGGCATCCGGTGATGTCCTTGAATTGCGTCCCGGGGGATCCTGGGTCGCCGCCAATGTTGCGACTCTGGAGACGCTCTCCGGCGCCGTGACGGCAGAGCTTGATCGGTCGAAGACCGTGAGAATCGACATGGCGGGGGTGCGCGAGCTCGACACGCTCGGAGCGTGGCTGCTCGAAAAAATGTCGCGGCGTGCGACGGCCGTTGGCCATCGCGCCGATGTGGTCGGTATCGCCGACAACTATGCCGGTCTGATCGAGGAGGTGAGACAGGTCAATCGTCACAATCCCGCGCCATCGCCGGCGCGAAATCCTGTTTTGGTCAAGGTGGCTGATGTCGGTCGCTCCGCCGTCGGTGCGACGGAAGACCTAACTGTTTTCCTGCAGATGCTGGGTGCGCTTTTTGCAGCCCTGCTTGGTGTGCTGCGCAGGCCGAGGTCATTGCGGCTGACGTCTCTTTTCTATCAACTCTACAAGGTAGGCTGGCAGGCGATCCCGATTATCGTCCTGATCACTTTCCTGATCGGTTCCATCATCGCGCAGCAGGGCATCTTCCATTTTCGCAAGTTCGGCGCCGATTCCTATGTCGTCGACATGGTCGGAATTCTGGTGCTGCGCGAGCTCGGCGTTTTGATCGTCGCCATCATGGTCGCCGGCCGCTCCGGCAGCGCCTATACAGCCGAACTCGGCTCGATGAAGATGCGGGAGGAAATCGACGCGTTGTCGACCATGGGGCTCGATCCGATCGAGGTGCTGATATTGCCCCGCATCGTGGCGCTGGTTTGCGCGCTGCCGATCCTGACCTTCATCGGGTCGATGGCGGCGCTCTACGGCGGCGGTCTGGTCGCTTGGTTCTATGGCGGCATGGGGCCGGAGATCTTCATTGCGCGGCTGCATGACGCCGTATCCGTGAACAGTTTCGAGGTCGGCATGATCAAGGCGCCGTTCATGGCGTCGGTGATCGGCATCGTCGCCTGCAGCGAGGGCTTGCGGGTAAAGGGAAGTGCGGAGTCGCTCGGGAAGCAGACCACAACTTCAGTAGTGAAATCCATCTTTCTGGTGATCGTGCTCGACGGCTTGTTTGCGGTGTTCTTCGCATCGGTCGGAATGTGACGATGGAAGATTTGGCTGGCCAGTTTGCGATTCGGGTCAAAGACCTTGTGGTCGGCTTTGGCACACACATCGTGATCGATCATTTGTCGCTGGATGTGCGCAGAGGCGAAATCCTCGGACTGGTCGGCGCATCCGGCGGAGGAAAGTCGGTCTTGATGCGAACCATCATCGGGCTCATTCCGCGGAGTGGTGGAGAGATCGAGGTGATGGGTGCTGCGATCGGAGGCAGCCATGATCGGGCCACCCAAAGTGCGGCGGGCAGTTGGGGCATTCTGTTTCAGCAAGGTGCGCTGTTTTCGTCGCTCACTGTGCGGCAAAACATCCAGTTTCCCTTGCGCGAAAATCTGGTGCTGTCGGATGCGTTGATGGACGAGATCGCCATCGCCAAGCTCGAAATGGTCGGGCTGAAGCCGGAGGACGGCGACAAGTTTCCTTCCGAATTGTCTGGCGGAATGACCAAGCGCGTGGCGCTGGCGCGGGCGCTGGCGCTCGATCCTGCCATTGTATTTCTTGACGAGCCGACCTCGGGGCTCGACCCGATCGCGGCTGGAGATTTCGACGTCCTGATCAAGACGTTGCAGAAAACGCTGGGGCTGACGGTGTTCATGGTCACACATGACTTGGCCAGCCTGAATACCGTTTGTGACCGTGTCGCAGCACTTGCGGACGGCAAGATCGTCGCCATCGGACCGATGCGCGAGCTGCTTCAATCCGAGCATCCCTGGGTGCGGGCCTATTTTCATGGCAAGCGCTCCCGGATGCTCCAACCAAAAGCGAGTTAACAGATGGAAACCCGCGCTCCTTTCGTCGTTGTCGGTGCCTTCGTTCTGGCGGCCATCGCTGCTGTGTTCGGCTTCGTGTACTGGCTGCATAATACCGGTGGGCTCGGTCCGCGTGCAATTTATCACGTCCAGTTCGATGGCTCGGTACCGGGGCTCCTGGTCGGCGCCGCCGTGCTGTTCAATGGAATCCGTGTCGGCGAGATAACAAATCTCGGGCTTGCGCCGGAGAGCCCCCGCCGCGTCAATGCGACGATCTCGGTGGCATCGACGACCCCCGTGCGATCCGACACCAAGGTCGGGCTGGAATTCCAGGGCCTGACGGGCGTTCCGGTGATCGCGCTGGAAGGCGGTACATTGTTGGGGAATTCCGGCGAGGTGCCGACGCTGATTGCCGAATCCGGGGCGGGTCAGAGTATGACCCAGGCCGCCCGTGATGCATTACGCCGGGTCGATTCGGTGCTGGCCGACAATGCGGAGCCATTGAAGAACACGATCGCCAATCTGCAGATTTTCTCCGAAGGGCTGGCGCGAAATACCGGAAAACTCGACGGCATCGTCGCCGGACTCGAGAAAATGACGGGTGCCAGCGCGCCGGTGCAGAGAATTACCTATGATTTGCAGGCTTTGCAAAATCAGGGATCGGCGGCAAAGACGATCAAGGGCCAGCTGGCTATCCCTGAACCGACAGCGGTGGCGATGCTTGAGACACAGCGGATGCTGTTCTCGCCACCAACGAGCGAAGTTCCGGGATTCACTGAATTTCTTTGGGCCGATGCGATTCCGAAGCTGCTGCAGGCGAAGTTGATCGAGAGCTTCGAGAATTATGACATCTCGCATGCGCCGTTGCGCGCTGCGGATATCGGACAGACAGATTTTCAGCTCATGATCGACGTCAGGCGTTTTCAAGTTGCGGTGGATTCTGGCCCGATAGCCCAAATTGGATTGTCAGCGCGAATCATCGACAAAGACGGAAAGGTCATCGCGTCGCGGTTGTTCGAAGAGAACGAGAAATTCGACAAGATCGAGCCACGGACTGCCGTCACGGCGTTCAATGCCGCATTTGCTCAAATCGCCGGGGATGTGATCGTCTGGACTACGCAGGCGCTTCCGTAACTGCGGAGTCATTTTATTCGAGAGTCTTCAGATACGACAGCAGGTCGTGGATCTGGTCTGGGTCGAGTGGGGCCTCTGGCATGGTCGGGTGGCCGGTTGAAATGCCTTCGGCCAGCGCCTCGCCGAGATTCTCAATGGGATAGCGCAGATGCAGGGTTCGGAACGGTGGCGCGATCTTGAGCGGACTTTCAGTTACTCGATCGATGGAATGGCAGCGGGCGCAATTATTCAGCGCGAATGTTTTGCCGCGCTGTTCGGCAGGCGACACGGCCAATGCCGGCGTCGTCAACATCAGTGTAACTAGGGCTTGGCGCAGACCTGATCGGAGCATTGTGGCTAATTCCTGAAATCGAGTTGGCGCCTCCAAACATTAAATAATGGGTTCGATGACGTCGCTTGGTCATTGATCTGAATCAAGAGACAAGCCTCAGATCCACTAGAATGCAACTAACCTGTCGGCCACAATGCGGTGTGGTCTGGAGTGTCGCATGAGGACCGCCTGGGCCACAAATGAGGCAAATCAATTGTTCTGTTCTGATTGCGCGGTGCGTCCGTTCAGCTTTTGCGCGGCACTCGATGAGACCGAATTGCGGGAACTCGACCATCTGGGTCGCCGCGTTCATTTGCTGCCCCGCGACATGGCGTTTGCCCAGGAGGAGTTGACGACATCGTTTTTCAATTTGCTTGAGGGCGTTATGCGGCTCTACAAGTTGTTGCCCGATGGCCGCCGGCAGATCGTTGGATTTGCTCTGCCCGGTGACTTCCTGGGGCTGGCAACTTCCACACATCACAGCTTCTCTGCCGACGCGATCGGGCCAGTTACCGTATGTCGCTTCCCCCGAGCTTCCTTCGCGCTGTTTATCGAAGATAAGCCGCACCTTCTGCGCCGCATGAATGAATTGATGGTTAGAGAGTTGAGCTACGCTCAGGACCATATGGTTCTACTCGGACGCCGCTCGGCTGAGGAGAAAGTGGCGAGTTTCGTGCTCTCCTGGCGCGATCGATTAGCCAGACTTGGCGCCGCGACACAAACGGTACCCCTGCCAATGGGTCGTCAGGATATCGCGGATTTCCTCGGCCTTACCATCGAAACGGTCAGCCGCACCTTCAGCAAGCTCGAACGCGACGGATTGATCGAAATCATGCCGGGAGGCATCCGCTTGGTGGCCTCGGAACGTGTCGAGGCCCTGGCTGCCGCCTAGACGGTTGGGCGCAAGTCCTAAATCCGCTCCGGAAATTTGATCCGTATCAACGACCGCGATCCTTCATCGGCGATAATGCCTTCGATTTAATGGAGGTCGTGATGCCAATTGATTCGATGCTCGTGAGTGCGGCGGTGACATTGATGTTCCTGGTGTTTGCGGGCGTACTTGCTTGGGGTGACTTTCAATCCCGTCCGGCGCGCCGGGCGCGCGATCAAAAGAGTGATTAGTTGAACAGGCTCTAGTTCCCCATGAAAATGAACCGGTTTCGGTCTGCAAAATGGATATCAAACAGCAAAACCTGTTTGATGTTATTGATCGCGAGGTCGGTATTCTTTTGCAGAGCCTTGGCGCCCCGAAAAATCGTCGGCTTTATCGCGCGTATGACTATGCGAATCGACTTAAAGCATTTCCCGAGTTCATGTTGCTAATTGGCTGAACTGCCGATGGCAGGCTTGCTTTCAAGTACGCTGCTAGAAAAAGCATGCCGGCCTGACGCATGAGCTGCAAATATGATTTGGCAGAGATCTAGATTGACACGACTCGATAAAGCCTGAAGAGCGACTGGGGAACGCCGCTCACCGCACGCGAGAGAATGAACGTTCTAGGTGAATACGGTTTCCTCGTGGACCTGCCTGCTGTCGTCACAGAGCACCCGAATAGATAGTTGAGGCCTGATATCAGGTTCCAGGCAACGGAGGTCGGCGGCCAGGTATTTTGCATATGTAACGGCCTCCGAGACCGATGCGAGATCGCGGCCAACTTCGTCACGGATGGCAAGCCTGTCTCGTGTGTCGAAATAGAAGCGCATCTACCATCTCCTTCTGTTTGCAATTATGCGACCGATCCCGATGTTCACCTTGATCTTCATCAAAGGAGGCAATCGACAAACCGACTGCGTTTGGCGGCAAACTCGTCAGGTTTGATCTCGATCAAATCGCCTGCCGGGAAATTAGGGTTGATGGAGCCAGCATTGCTGCGAAGAGAATCAACCATGAACCAATCTCAATCGACGAAATGGATGACGCACGGCGAGGCAGGTTTATTCGCCTTTTTCAGCGTGGGCGCTTTTCTCTGCATGTTTGCTGCCGCCAAAGCGGTCGATGCGCCGTTTGCCTTTCACGCCTGTCTGGGCGCGGTCGCAAGTCTCGCGGCGGTGTTTTTCATCCTTAATAGATATTTCGATCGGCCGTCGTCACCGCCGGCGCAGGAAATCAATGGCAGGCCCAACTACAATATGGGTCCGATCAAGTTCGCTGCCGCGATATCGGTATTCTGGGGAATAGCCGGCTTCACTGTCGGGCTGTTGATCGCGTCGCAACTTGCCTGGCCGGCACTCAATTTCGACCTGCCGTGGACAAGTTTCGGGCGGCTTCGCCCGCTGCACACGTCTGCAGTGATATTCGCCTTTGGCGGCAATGTGCTGATCGCGACGTCATTTTATGTCGTTCAAAAGACGTCCCGGGTACGGTTGGCCGGTGATCTAGCGCCCTGGTTCGTGGTGCTCGGCTACAATTTTTTCATCTTGATTGCTGGCACCGGTTATCTGCTTGGGGTTACGCAATCGAAGGAATACGCCGAGCCCGAGTGGTATGCCGATTTATGGCTGACGATTGTCTGGGTCACCTATCTCCTGGTGTTCCTGGGCACGCTGATCAAGCGCAAGGAGCCGCACATCTATGTTGCAAACTGGTTTTATCTCGCCTTCATCGTCACGATTGCGGTCCTTCACCTCGGAAATAATCCTGCCCTTCCGGTGTCGGTGTTCGGATCGAAGTCGTACATCCTTTGGGGCGGTGTTCAGGATGCGATGTTTCAGTGGTGGTATGGGCACAACGCGGTCGGGTTCTTCCTGACCGCCGGTTTCCTTGCCATCATGTACTACTTCATTCCGAAGCGAGCCGAGCGGCCAGTCTATTCCTATC
>JAJYAH010000338.1:0-1769 GCA_021779635.1 Pseudomonadota bacterium
AATCCGTTCACGAACTGCTTCCACTATGGACAACTCCCCTAAAAATCTACAACTTCTCTGTGACCAACACTCGCCTCGATATCAGTCGATCTCAGTCAATGATAGACCAGCTTGCCGTTTTCCAAATCTGGGATGAGGAATTAACACGAAGGTTTACGACCGAACAGCGATTGTTGAGACCGGACGAGATTTATGGATGACTACGCGCGGGCCTCGTATGCATACACGCTCAGCCCGCTCTGGGTACGCCTTAGCCGGAAGTTGCGGCCTTTGAAAGACGCAAGCGGTTGATCCGATTCACGGATTGGGACGGCGGCTGGTTTGGTACTGGCTACGACTTGACGGCGACGTCGAGGAGCTGGAAGGCGCGTGCCTGGATTTGCGTGAGTTGCGGATAGAGCACGAAAGAGGCGTCCGGGTTTTGCGCCATCGCCATTGTGTTGCGGGTGACGGTCGCGAGATCGTCGAGCAGCGAGCGGAAGCTGTGGACCGGCAATCCGTCGTCGGTGCGTTTGGTGGCGGCCTTGCGATGTGCGGCTTCGGAGCGCTGGGCTTTGGCGACGATGGAGCTGCGAGCGGCTTCGGCGGCCTGCGGATCGTGATCGTCGAACAGGATCGGCTTGAGCGCCTGGCGCATGTGCCATTCGAGATAGTAGGCGAGCATGCACAACAGGACATGGGCCCGCACGCGATCGGACCGTCGATGATGAATCGGTCGCACCTCGAGATCGATGGTCTTGATGCTGCGGAAGGCGCGCTCGACGCCGGCGAGTTGTTTGTAGGCCTTGACGGTCGCGGTGGCGTCGAGCGCCTCGGGCGCGAGGCTGGTGCGCAGCACATAGACGCCGTCGAGCGCGGCTTCTGCGTCGATCTGCGTGGTGTTGCGCGCGAATGTCAGATCGTCGTCGGTGATGGTCACGACGAAGTGCTTGGCCATTTTGTAGTGGTTGAGGTCGGCGCCGACGGCGAGCCCGATCTTATCCTTGCCGCGTAGCGGCTTTTTATCGCGTCGGACGCGGGCCTGAATGTCGTGCAGCTTGCGTTCGGTGGCGTCGAGCAGTTCGCCTCGTTTGCGCGCACGCTCGTCGGCCAGCAACGGATTGCGGCAGACCATGAGCCGCTCGCCGGGATAGTCGGGCGAGGTGATCTCCGCGAGGTCGCGCTTGTCGAACAAGGAAAGCTGTAGCGTGCCGGCCTCGGCGAGAGCCCGGACTGCCGGGGCGCGCAGCGCCGTGATCCAGTCGAGCCCAGCCGGCTTGATGGTCTCCTCCAGGCGTGCTGCGGTGATCATGCCGCGATCGCCCACCAGCACCACGCGATCGAGATCGAAGCGCCGCTTGAGCTTGGTGATCTGGCTCTGCAGCGTCGAGGGATCGCCGACGTTGCCTTCGAACACTTCGACCGCGACCGGACAGCCTTCGGCCGTGCACAAGAGCCCGAACACGATCTGCAGCTTGCCCTTCTTGCCGTCGCGGTTGTAGCCGAATTTGGCGAGTGCGCAGGTGCGGCCCTCGAAATAGGTCGAACTGACGTCGTAGAGCACCAGCATGCCGTTCTTCAGGTGGCGCCGGGCCAGCGCCGCCTCGATGCGCTCCTGCTGCCCGATCAACCAGTCGAGCGCTTCATAAAGCTCCCGCTGATCGACCGAGCCGAGCCCGAGCACCTGTCCCAATGAGCAGGTGGCCGTCTCGTCATCGAGCAGACGCGACGTCGCAAGCTTGGAGCAATGATCGACAAGACGCGCCACGATCATCGCTGTGCACAGCGCG
>JAJYAH010000338.1:1779-7398 GCA_021779635.1 Pseudomonadota bacterium
CGCGTTTCGGCTGCCGGCCACCCTGCGCCAGGAGCCGATCCAGCCCCAGCTTGTGCAGGGTTCCCAGCGCCGCGGCCACATGGCCGTGCGGCAGGCTGCGCAGCAAGGTCAAAGCCTTTGGATCGCTCGCCGCTACGGCCTCGCCGCGCAGCACGCGGCGCAATGCTTCGATCTTTGCCGCAGGCCAATCCGAAAGGTTGGCGAGCGTGCGCTTCTTGATCTTGCCGCCGTCGCGATAGCTCTCGCGCAGCAAGATCGCCGGCGGCGAATTGCGATTCGGAATGCGCTCGACGTACATGGCAAGCTTGAATCACGCCTGCGACCCCTCGTCAAGCAGACAAACTAAACTACATGGGTACGAAGCAGCTCCGCAAAGATGCTTTTTGCCCTGTTCTCAAGGGCTTACTCAAAAACCGCGCCGCAACTTCCGCTTAGCGAAACTGCGGGGCGTGCTTCGGGGAACGGCAGGGGCAAACCAAAGGACAATGATGTCATGGATTTTTAGAGTGGCTTCTTGCCTTGAACAGTCATCGTCATAACGAAATTCAAAGCATTCACAAATTGGCTCTTCTCTTCGCTTTTACTAGCGTTCGGAACATCGAACGAAAAAATGGTAGTTGCCGCGTACAATATCTCGATCTCTAAATGCGGTCGCCCTTTGCGAACGGTAAGAAGGGCTAGACGTAAATTGACATCCTCCAAACAATATCCGATCGAAGCGTTTCCTTTGGAAATTGCATGCCAATCGCTTGCGTTCGGATTGTGTTTCAATAGGGTAAGAATTTCTTGAAATTTCATTTTTCGACTCCGCATTGGTTAATCGTTCAGTGCGTCAATCGACGATTCATGTCATATGAGTAACGGACTCTCCTAAGCTCGCGAACGGTGCGAGATCATCCACAATGAACGGCTCCCGATCATTTTCCGCTATTTTGGGTATTTCACGAGCGACTGGATCAACCGGTCGACATAGAGCCTCCGCCATCGCCGTTGAGATGGAGGTGCCGGCCTTATAGTCAAGATACAGAAATTGGCCAGCGGGGTTCACTTCAAAAAAATAGAAAGCGCCATCAGCTGTCATTCGAAAATCGAACGCACCGTACCGAATGCCACCGCGTGACATAAATGTCAGCATCTTTTGCTTCAGATCATCTGGAATATCGCAGGCCGTGCACGTAATTTTGGTATCGATTCGAACGTCCGCAGGGTATCTGCTGTTTTTCAAATCGAAACGAGCTGCGAAGAACTGATCGTCGATCGCTATCACTCGAAGATCATCAATGCCTTCGATATACTCCTGCAGAATTACCGGGCAAGCCTGCACGTGATCAAGTTTACCCATTAAATCGAGCGTGAGGAATCGCGTGGGTTGCCAAAATTCCTCTGTTCCCCAAAAAGATTTGTAGATTAGCTTCGGATGGACCTGACTAAAGGATCGGGCCGTATGTGGATCGCTGGTGACACACGTCTTAGGTATTTTGAAACCACATATCGATGCAAGATGCAGTTGGTGCATCTTAGAATCGATAACCCGTTGCGCGTGAGGGTTGTTGTACTGTCGAATATACGACGGCAGGCAGGCTAACAATCCATCCAAAAAGTATTCAAGTTCGTTCCTGACATAGTTCTTTAGATGGGCAGGCAAGCGATCACGCACTGAGAAAGCAGTTGGCCGCCGCCACCAGATCGATTTTAGCGCCTCGAACGAGACTATTTCACCGCCTCCCGTTCGAAGAAAAAGGTGTGGCGTTTCTTCCGGAAATATCGAGCCGACGAAGTTCTGGCACAGGTCCTTAATGTCGACAACTAGTGGACGATCCTCCATTGGCATTGCCTGAAGCACACCGGGTAGATGTTCGTCTGCCCGGTGTGAAAAAATCAAAGAAGTTGGATGCATCATTTCGCGCTTCTATCTGCGCCTGCGGTACGGACGTCCATCGTCCTCTTCTGGATCCTTGTCATCAATTGGTGATTTGTCATCTATCGGCAACTTCCCGCCGTCATCTCTGCTTTTGGATATGGTACCCCCATCGTCCAAATACTTGTAGATCGTAAGCCCGCGAACCGGGCCTTGGGGTGGTAAGAAAACTTCGGAGGCCTTCATAGCCACTTGGACAGTCGTATCCGGATCAACAAACATGCGTTTTCCACTCTCTTTCCCAACATCGAGAGGATGGGACTGAACGATAGCTTTTGCCGGAATCAGAACTTGAAGGCCGTCAAAGGTGACGACGCTGACTTGCCCGTCTTTTTGCTCGGTCGCGTAACCAACGACAACTACATATTTTGTCATCACTACCTCCCTGGCACCATAAAGAAAACAAAACCACAAGTAGTAGAAGACCTTATCTAATGGATACGATCAAGGCAAGCGGTCACGGTTAGGGCTAGCGTAGAAGGAATACCTTGCTGCGGGTAATGTGGGGAAGCAGGGACGTCACCCGAGCGCGCGAGTATTTGCTCGTGGTTTAGGCCGCCCGCAAGCACATTCCAGATTTCTGCAACTGAATCATTCCGCGGCAATCAGAGCTGCATGGGTCGCTGGACCGGCAAGCTCAACAATGCCAGCACGCCAGAACAATTCAAAATCCTCCCAATCTGGAAAGATATCAGTCTCTGAGGCGATTTCCGAGCAATACTGCCAATAGCTTTTAGGTTCCGCTAAGCTACGCAGCAGATCTGCTGCGGATTTGTTAATCAGGTACGTCGATACATTATTTGAGCCAAACGTTTGAGCTGGTGCTTGCTTGGCCTTTATTAAGAGGTAACCAAGCGGACCGGCAAGTTCATTATTGAGCATATCATCTCCTCCGATGCCATCTACGCTCTCGAGAATACGTACACAATCATGAATGTCGGGGAGAATCGTAATATTTGACGCAAGAACAAAGTAGTTATCGCGAGGGTCTGAGAACTGCTTTGGCCCACCAACTTTCTGAGGGGTCGAATCTGCAATCTCAATCAGTGTCCGAGTTGCCACGGCATACCGAAAAAGAGAAACCACGTGGTGGTCGTCTCCGAACCTTGCTCTCAAGAATGCAATCAAATCATCAGCTGTCACATCAAATCGTTCTCGCTTGTTAGCTACACACCATTCGTACATGTCATTTAGAAAGATGCTGAGCATTCGTTCGAAGCTTCGTAGCAAGTAAGATACGACTACTCGTCCCCCAAGTCGCAAACTACTCCAGGCTGATGTTACGAAGACATGTCGTTCTCGCGGCAGGGCGGAAGGAAAATAATGGTGGTTGGGAAATATTACAGGATAATGCTGCAAGAGCTCAACATCGTCGCCCTCTATGATAGGTACGTTAAATTCAGTAGAGTACCCATCAAACTTCAGCTGTCGACCGTAGTCAGTCATGAGTTGGGTGCCGGGCTCTGGCGTTAGTAAGTGCAGTTGAGCAGTGGTAAAAATATTTCTGTTGCAAAATAATCTACCCACGAAATCGAGTGTAGCATTCTGATCGTCTAACTTTTCTTCTGGATACCCGGTGATGAACGACGCCACCGTCGATATCCCAAGCTCAGCCGTCGTCGCAATTATTGGTTCAACTAACTTTATGTCTAGGCGCTTGCGAGAGATCGATTGCATCCGCTCGCTTCCGCTCTCGATTCCAAAGAAGATAGATCGGCAGCCTGCGCGAGACATCATCCTAATAAGATCATGATCCACGCAGTCAACGCGAGCCGAACAAGACCAAGTATAGTTTCGATCCGACACTCTCTCGCAAAACTCCATGACCTTCTTTTGATTTACCGTGAACAAATCGTGATTCAATTTGAAATCGGTGTAACCATACTCGGAATGAAGGTGATCCATTTCCTTTAGAAGGCGGCCGCTCGATTTTAGTCGATAGCTCCGGCCAAAAAAGGAGGCTGTTGAGCAGAACGTGCAGCTAAACGGGCAGCCTCGTCCAGCCTCAACTCTTATTGTCTGCAATTTAAGATCTTCAAGAGGGTAGCAGTCGTAAGCCGGCATCGGCAATTCGTCCAGATCCTCTATGATAGGATTTCCGGGCCCGCAAATTATCGTTCCATCTTTTGTTCGATAAGACACTCCCGGAATTACTCCGAAATCGAGCGCTGGAAGTTGAGCTAGAATCGTTGGCAACGTATTTTCCGCTTCATTGCGCGCAATGATGTCAAAGTCCCCGAACGTCTCTAAAATCTCGCGGTGCAGGATGGTAGCGTGCGGCCCTCCCAATAAGATCGGCAACTGCGGACGATGACGCTTAACTAGGCGCGCAACTTTTACCACGCAATTGAAGTTGCAACCAAGAGCCGTGAAGCCGACCGCATCTGGCTGACGTTCTAATATTCGCAACGCCATTGAATTGTATAGCGCCGGCCCTAGCTCCAAATGTCCCTGTACGAGGTCTAACTTTGGACTATATATTTCCGCCGTATGCTCGGCGGTACGGGCTACTGCAACAAGTGAGAGCAGACCCAAATGTGGTTGGAGGTCATATTTCCTCGCCATGTAAAAATCGTCATACAAAAGGTTATCAACCAGCACTAATTTCATTGGCAACTCCAATCGAATAGAGCGGCGTTATTCACCGTTTTGTATGAAGTTCTATGAGGCCGCGCTGGCGTGCCCCCGAAAGGAACCCATCAAGCTGTTCTTCAGAAACGGTATCAGCAAGAAGGCGAACGATATCGGCGACGCTTCGTTTTCCATCGATAAGCGAAAGTATTGTCGCTGTGATTTCGTCGGTCTCGAAGAATGTGACGGATGGCGACTGTTTAGGTCTCCAATAGGCAAGAATCCGTGACTCCGCCGCATAATCAGTTTCGAATCGAAAGGTGCCCTCTGCTAAGTTTGAGCAAGCCGCTAGAACATCAGACGCGAATCGTCTCACCTTAAAGAAGCCGAGCCAGCAGATAGAGTTCGGCAACGGCTTCACGACAACTCCAGGGCTAGATTTAATATGATGGACGATGGTCTCATGCGCTAGAATATCATCAACTAAAATACCGATATTGGATTCCCAGCCGCTGCAAAAGGCAGTGAGAGAACAGGAAATTGAAGTCAGCTGATCATCAATAGAAAGCGGGCCCGACGCCCGGAGCTTAGTAAATGCGTTCGAGTGAAATTCGAAAAAAGCAATTTCTTGTTCGAGCACTGCAAGTAGCTTTAGGGTGATCGGTATGATAGGACGCAAGGAGTTGTGCTTTATTCGCGTGATAAAACCTTTGAATAAGGATAGCCTTCGGAGGTCGTCACTGCTCAATAGCGAAGATGCGTTTTTAGAGATTTTGGAAACCGGGGATGCGTCGGCACGTGGAATCGCGGTCATTGCGTGCGTGAGAAAGTCGGGTTCGGTCAAGCACCGCGCGACGAATGCGTGGAGTCGATCTGCGTCTATGTCACCCACCAAGCCCCCCCGCCGCTAGCAATCCGCGGACGCGTTCCACGTCACGACGAAGCGCCGCACGCGAAAAATTCGCATCCCAATTATACTCCAAGGTCACCGCGCTGGGCGACGAAAAGCATAAAAGGCGTTCTAGAAGCTCGAAAACAATGCTTGGCGCGGGCTCGGTGTGATCATCCCAGTGCATTCCCGATTGTTTACGAAATCCCGAAATATGGACTTCGACCACCCGATCCAGTGG
>JAJYAH010000339.1 GCA_021779635.1 Pseudomonadota bacterium
TCCAGGAGAATGCGCGGGCCGGCCTTGCCCGAAAGGAGGTCAGCAACGACGCTGTCAAGATTTAGGCATTGCCGAACTTCGGCCTATTTTCTCTCCACGATTTAATCTCGCAGCCTCTGTTCCGGGCCGGCAAGCCGGTATAGGTTCGCTCCGCCTCAAGCCACGGTGCCGGACACGCTTGAAACCCGAACGTCACACGCCAGGACCGCCGTTCGCAGGCGGGTCGCAAAGGACCGGAATCGGATAGTGCACTTTCTTCGCCCCTTGCTTCGCAAGTCATGGTTGAACTGGATTGTCCTTGTCGCGGCGCTCATCCTTGCCACGCCGCGCCTTGCGCACGCCGAAGCGCTGCTGGTGGTCGAGGCCGACACCGGAAAGGTGCTGCAGGCCGAAAACGCGACCTATCCCTGGTATCCGGCTTCGGTGACCAAGCTGATGACCGCCTATGTCACGCTCAAAGCGGTCAAGGAAGGTCGGATTTCGCTCGATACCCTGTTTACGGTTTCGCCGGTCGCGGCCTCGCAGTCGCCATCGAAAATGGGGTTCCAGCCGGGGACGCAGGTCACCGTCGATAACGCGCTCAAGATGATGCTGGTGAAGTCGGCCAACGACATGGCTGTGGTGCTCGCCGAAGGCGTCGGTGGTTCGATCGACGGCTTTTCGGCATTGATGAATCAGGCCGCGCAGCGGCTCGGCATGACCCAGACGAGCTACGTCAATCCGAACGGGCTGCCCGCCGACGGTCAGATCACTTCGGCCCGCGATCTTGCAATCCTCGCCCGCGCGATTATCCGCGATCTGCCGGAATACGAATATTTCGTCCACATTCCCGCGATCCGGTACGGCCGCAGGGTGACCCAGAATTTCAACAAGCTGATCGGACGTTATCCCGGCGCCGACGGCTTCAAGACCGGCTTCATCTGTGCGTCCGGCTACAACCTAGTTGCCTCCGCCACCCGCAACGGCAGGCGGCTGATCGCGGTAGTGCTCGGCGCCTCATCCGGCCAGATGCGCGCGGTACGAGCCGCGCAATTGCTGGAGCGCGGCTTCGCCAACGACTCGCTGTCATGGCTGCGCCCCTCGCTCGGCATGGTCGACAACCTGGTGCCGATCGACGCCTCGCCACCGAACCTGCACGATGAGATGTGCGGCCCCCGGCACAAGCGGCCGGCCAATGACGAGGATGAGGACAACATCGCCATCGGCTCAAGCACCGGCGAATCCGCCCTCACATTTTTTGCCGCCGGCCTGCAGCCGCCGATGACGAAGCCGTCGGAATTGCTCGCGGGCCCGGCTGCGGCTGCCGAACCGATCCCGGTTTACACCGGTCCGACCAGAACCGGCGCCGCGTTGATTGCCGCCGTCGCAGCCGACGCCGAAAAGCAGACGCCGCAGCATCACGGAAAGAAGTCCCGGGTCGCGGCGAAAAGGCCGGATGCCGCGGCCGAGCCGAGCGCCGAGGCCAAGGATGCCGGCAAGAACGCCAAGCCCGGCAAACATGCCAATGCCAAGCCGGATGCGGCGCCAAAGGCCGACGAAAAGCCGGTGGTCACGGCCGACAAGCCTGCCGCGAAGCCGACCAAACCGAAGACCACCGCCAAGCGCTCGACCAAGCCCGCACCCAAGGCCGGCGAGGCCAAGCCCGCGGGCTAAAACGCCGACGCCGCACCCCAAAACTGAGCCGTTTCCGGGCCGGTGGGACCGGCTTTTTCAGTCAGCACTGCGTCCGCCCGGCGCAGCCGCTTGCCATGGGGCGGCGCCTTGCTCAATACTGCCCAAAACCAAGACAGCCCGAAACGAGGCGGCCCGTCCCGGCAAACGGGAAATAAACCAGAGGGGAATGAGCATGGAGCGCATCTGGCTCAAGCAATATCCAGCCGGCGTGCCCGCCGATATCGATGTGACCCAATACGCATCGCTCGTCGAGTTGCTGGAAGAGAGCTTTGCGAAGTTTCGCGACCGCAAGGCCTTCATCTGCATGGACAAGTCGATCAGTTATCGCGACCTCGACGAGATGTCGCTGGCGCTCGCGGCCTATCTGCAGAGCAAGGGCCTGCAGAAGGGCGCCCGCGTCGCGCTGATGATGCCGAACGTCCTGCAATATCCGGTATCGACCGCGGCCGTGCTGCGTGCGGGCTATGCGGTCGTCAACGTCAATCCGCTCTACACCCCGCGCGAGCTTGAGCACCAGCTCAAGGATTCCGGCGCCGAGGCGGTTATCGTGCTGGAAAACTTCGCCACCACCGTGCAGCAGGTGATGGCGAAGACCGCGGTGAAACACGTCATCGTCGGCAGCATGGGCGATCTGCTCGGCTTGAAGGGCGTGATCGTCAACCTCGTGGTGCGGCGGGTGAAGAAAATGGTGCCGGCCTACTCGATTCCGGGCGCCATCGCCTTCAACGACGCGGTGGCGGCCGGCCGCAACATGAAGTTCAACAAGCCGAAGATAGCGCCCGACGACGTCGCCTTTCTGCAATATACCGGTGGCACCACCGGCATCTCCAAGGGCGCGACGCTGCTTCATCGCAACATCCTGGCCAACGTGCTGCAGAACGATGCGTGGCTGCAGCCGGCGCTGAATAAGCCGCCGCATGTCGACCAGTTGTTCATCGTCTGCGCGCTGCCGCTCTATCACATCTTCGCGCTGACGGCGTGCTTCCTGCTGGCGATGCGCGCCGGGGGGGTCAATCTGCTGATACCCAATCCGCGCGACATGCCGGGCTTCATCAAGGAGCTGATGAAATACCAGGTCAACAGCTTCCCGGCGGTCAACACGCTCTACAACGGGCTCTTGCATACGCCCGGTTTCGACAAGGTCGACTTCTCCAAGCTGAAGACATCGGTCGGCGGCGGCATGGCCACCCAGAAAGCCGTTGCGGAAGCCTGGCTGAAGACCACCGGCTGCGCGCTGTTGGAAGGTTATGGCCTGTCGGAAACGTCGCCGACCTTGACCTGCAACCCCGCGGATGCCGACAAGTTCTCCGGCTCGATCGGGATTCCCGTGCCCTCGACCTATCTGTCGATCCGCGACGATGACGGCAACGAGGTGCCGCTCGGCGAGCCCGGTGAGATCTGCGCCAAGGGTCCGCAGGT
This sequence comes from Pseudomonadota bacterium, assembly GCA_021779635.1. The sequence continues at coordinate 3,094 of JAJYAH010000339.1, forward strand.
GATGGCCGGCTACTGGAACAGGCCTGATGAAACCGCGAAGGTGATGACCGCGGATGGCTATTTCCGCACCGGCGATATCGGCGTGATGACGCCGGACGGCTATACCAAGATCGTCGATCGCAAGAAGGACATGATCCTGGTGTCGGGCTTCAACGTCTATCCCAACGAGATCGAGGAAGTGATCGCGAGCCACCCCGGCGTGCTGGAATGCGCCGTGATCGGCGTCCCGGACGCGCGGTCCGGTGAAGCCGTCAAAGCCTTTGTCGTAAAGAAGGATCCGAACCTGACCGCAGAGGACATCATCAAGTTCTGCCACACGCAACTGACCAACTACAAGGTCCCGAAGCAGATCGAGTTCCGGACCGAGCTGCCGAAGACCAATGTCGGAAAGATCCTGCGCCGCCAATTGCGCGATGAGAAGAAGGCCGCGGCCTGAGCCACGCGTGCGGCGAATGCCCGTTCCATGACTGACATTCGCCACGATGTTTCTCCGGCCGTCATCCTCGCCTTCTGGCGCGCGACCGGGAGCGACCGCTGGTACAAGCGCGACGACGCCTTCGATGCCGATCTGCGCCGCCGCTTTTTGGAGCTGTGGCGGAAGGCGGCGGCCGGCGAACGATCATGCTGGGAAGCCACCGATGACGGCGCGCTGGCGCTGGTGATCGTGCTCGACCAGTTCCCCCGCAACATGTTTCGCGGCGATGTCAGGGCCTATTCCAGCGATGCGCTCGCCCTCGAGGTGGCAAACCGTGCCATCGCGCGCGGCGTCGACCGGCGCATTGCGGCTGATTTGCGGGAGTTTCTCTATCTGCCGTTGATGCATTCGGAGCATCTGGCCGACCAGCAGCGCTGCGTCGAACTCTTCCGCAAGACCGCCAATGCCGACAACCTGAAATATGCCGAGGATCATGCCGATATCATCCGCCGGTTCGGGCGCTTTCCCCACCGCAACTCCGTTCTGGAACGCATTACGACGCCGGAAGAACAGGCCTTTCTCGACCGCGGCGGATTTTCCGGCTGATGACGGAACGGTGAACACGGCCGGCCATTGCTGTTTCCGCGCGACCTAATATTGTGCCCGCCGCCCGCCCGGTCTAAGAAACGTCGGCACCCTGCAAGGAGACCAAACGATGACCATCAAAGTTGGCGACAAGCTTCCGGAAGTCAAGTTTCGCGTGATGACGGCGGAGGGTCCGCAGGTCAAGACCACCGACGACATCTTCAAGGGCAAGAAGGTCGCGCTGTTCGCGGTACCCGGCGCCTATACCGGCACCTGCCACAAGATGCATGTGCCGAGCATTTTCCTGAACGCCTATGCCATCAAGGAAAAGGGCGTCGACACCATCGCGATCGTTTCGGTCAATGACGTCTTCGTCATGAACGCCTGGAAACGCGACACCGACCAGCGCGACGAAGCGGTATTCCTCGCCGACGGCAACGCCGAATTCGCCAAGGCGATCGGCATGGAGCTCGACGCGTCCGGCAACGGCCTCGGCATCCGCTCGCACCGCTACTCGATGCTGGTGGACGACGGCGTGGTCAAGAAGCTCAACCTCGAGCCGAACCCCGGCAAGGTCGAAGTCTCCGGCGGCGACACGCTGCTCGGGCAGTTGTAAGTCCACAAATACTTCACCTCCATCACAATTGTCGTCGCCCGGCTTAATACTGGATCACCCGCTTGCGCGGGTGATGACGACGGTGTGTGCACGTTGGCCAGCGCCTTCAATCTTCCAGCCTCGTCTTCAACCGCGCCATCGCAACGCCCTCCCGCGCCAGTTGATCGGCGCGCTCGTTTTCGTCATGGCCGGCGTGACCCTTGACCCAATGCCAGCGCACCTGGTGCTGCTGCAAGGCCGCATCCAGCCGCTGCCACAGATCGACATTCTTGACCGGCTTCTTGTCCGACGTCCGCCAGCCATTCTTTTTCCAGCCATGGATCCAGCCGGTGATACCCTGACGGACATACTGGCTGTCGGTGTAGAGATCGACCGTGCACGGCTTCTTCAGGGTTTCCAGCGCCGAGATCGCCGCCATCAGCTCCATGCGGTTGTTGGTGGTGTGCGCCTCGCCGCCCTTCAGTTCCTTTTCGATCGCGCCGAATTTCAGGATCGCGCCCCAGCCGCCCGGACCGGGATTGCCCGAGCAGGCGCCATCGGTGTGAATGGTGACCGACGGGAGTGAACTCACGCCACCAGCCCCGAGGAGGTGACGCCGTAATCGCGCATGCTGGCCACGCTTTGCTGGAATCGCAGCTTGCGGACGTATTCGAGCGGATCCTTCGGCCGCACCAGCGCGCCCGGCGGCACGTTGAGACAATCGACCAGCCGCGTCAGCAAAAAGCGCAACGCCGCGCCGCGCGCCAATAGCGGCAGCGCATGCTGCTCGGCCTCGGACAATTCACGCTCGCGGCTGTAGGCGTTGAGAAAGGCCCGCGCCTTGGTGACGTTGAACGAGTAATCGCTCTCGAAACACCAGGCGTTGAGGCAGATCGCGACGTCGTAGGCGAGCATGTCGTTGCAGGCGAAGGTGAAATCGATGATGCCGGACAGCCGGTCGCCGAGAAAGAAGACATTGTCGGGAAACAGATCGGCGTGGATCACGCCCTGCGGCAGGTCCTTCGGCCAGACACCGGCCTCCAGATGATCGAGCTCGGCGCCGATAAAGGCGCGCAGGCCGTGCTGCACTTCATCGGCCCGGGGCGCGGCCTGCTCGAACAGCGGACGCCAGCCCGATACCGACAGCGCGTTGGCGCGCGACATCGGAAAATCACGCCCCGCCAGATGCATTTTCGCCAGCGCCTGGCCGACGCCGGCGCAGTGCGCGGCATTGGGCTTGCGCGGCCAGACGCCTTCCAGAAAATTGATGATCGCCGCCGGCCGGCCGGCCAGCATGCTCAGGGCTTCGCCGTTCTTGTTCTGCACCGGTTGCGGGCAATTGATGCCATGCGCGGCCAGATGCGTCATCAGGCCGAGGAAGAACGGCAGGTCGCTTTTGGCGACGCGCTTCTCATACAGCGTCAGGATGAAATGGCCCGTACTGGTGTGCAGCAGGAAGTTGGAATTCTCGACGCCCTCGGCGATGCCCTTGTAGGACAGCAATTCGCCGATGTCGTAATGCGTCAGAAACTCCGCAAGCTCGTCGGCGGCGACGTCGGTATAGACCGCCATCGGGCTTACGCCGCGTCGGGCCGCAGCGAACGCGGCAGCGGAAAGAACTCGTTTTCTTCCGCGGCCGAGACCGTCTCCACATGCAGCTCAAAGCGCTCGGCGAACGCACCCATGATCTCTTCGACGATCACTTCCGGCGCCGATGCGCCGGCGGTGATGCCGAGGCTCCTGATGCCATCGAACATGCGCCAGTCGAGATCGCTGGCGCGCTGCGCCAGCACCGACACCGGGCAGCCTTCGCGTTCGGCCACTTCGCGCAGCCGCTGCGAATTCGACGAGTTCGGCGCGCCGACCACGATCAAAGCGTCGACCACCGGCGCCACCTTCTTGACCGCGAGCTGGCGGTTGGTGGTGGCGTAGCAGATGTCTTCCTTGTGCGGGCCGGAGATGTTCGGAAACCGCTCCTTCAGCATCGCCACGATCCCGGCGGTGTCGTCGATCGACAGCGTGGTCTGGGTCACGAAGGCAAGATTGTCGGGATCCTTCGGCGTGAAGGTCGCGGCGTCGTGCGCGGTCTCGATCAGCGTCACCGCGCCCGGCGGCAATTGCCCGAGCGTGCCCACGACTTCCGGATGGTGGGAATGCCCGATCAACAGGATTTCGCGGCCGCGCTTGAAATGGATCGCCGCCTCGCGGTGCACCTTGGTGACCAGCGGACAGGTGGCGTCGAGCGAAAAGAAATTGCGGGCGCGGGCGTCCGCGGGCACCGATTTGGGCACCCCGTGGGCCGAAAACACCACCGGTGCATTGGTATTGTCGGGGATCTCGGCCAGCTCCTCGACAAAAATCGCGCCCTTGGTCCGCAGGCTGTCGACGACATAGCGGTTGTGGACGATCTCGTGGCGGACATAGACCGGGGCGCCATAGATGGCGAGCGCCCGCTCCACGGTGTCGATGGCCCGGACCACCCCGGCGCAGAAGCCCCGCGGCGAGCAAAGCACGATTTTCAGCGGTGGTTTGGCCTGCATGGGACGATCTCGGACCGATGAACCCCCGGCGGGCAGGGAACGGTCGATTCAAACAAGGACTTTCCAGATGAGGACTTGGGACTGCTTTCGGGCGCTGTCAAGGCCGTTCACCAAACCATTGCGCCGCAGGCCCCGGACGGCTTATATAGGCCGTAATTCCCGT
>JAJYAH010000340.1 GCA_021779635.1 Pseudomonadota bacterium
TATCGCTCCACTACCGTCGCTTGAGCCTTCTGCTCGAATTCCGCGCGCACGCCCCAGTCGAGATCCAGTGCTTCGGTGAGATTGAGGAATCGGACGTAGTCGGTCGAAGCCAGGCCTTGTCGCAAATGCGTGGCGGCGATATCTGTTCCAGGTACATCACCCGTTTTCTCGAACACTAGAGCGTCGCAGCCGCTACCGAAGCCGGCCACGAGAACAAGGTCGCCGATCGCCGCGCGTTCGAGCGCGAGTCCGGTTGCGTAGAGCGCGTGCGCCGCCCCGAGATCGCCGGCGACGCTGGCGAGATCGCTCGCGAGATTTGGCGACGCAACACCTGTCTGCTTGGCGATGTCACGCCATGCGCCGGCGATCGGCTCGTGCACCGCAGCAAAGGCAATATTGTCCGTCTTTGCACTCGCGTTGGCGAGCGCGGCTTTGATGGTTGGTGCGATGATGCGTGCGACTGAAGCCTCGCGCACGAAACGTTCCTCGTATGCGTAAGCATGCGGATGTTCGCGAGAGGCATAGAGATCGACGAAATCCGACGTGTGACTGGCATAACCCAACAGACGCGCACCGCCGCGGTCGGAAATGCGCGCGGCCGCGCCGCCGTCGCCGAAGGCGAGGTGGAGGGGATTGCCGGCCTGCGCTGGACGCTTCTCGCCTGCGACGACGAGCGCGTCATCGCTGCTCAGCAAGGCATCAAGCAGCGCCGACACTGCACAGCGACGCGAACCCGACACGTCAAAACTGCGAACGGAGCGGTCGAGAGCCAGCGCGTCGACCAGCAGCGGCGCATGCGCGCGCTCGAGGAAGGGCGCCGATGTCGAGGCGAAAACAAGCTTACTAATTCCTACTCCAGAGGCAAGTGGACGCGCGGCCTCGGCGGCAACGGTCACTGCGTCTTCGTCCCAACCAGCTACTGCACGGAAGCCGGCTCCGCGTCCGCCGAGATTAGAGAATTTCAGTGCGCGGGTCGCTGCAGCCCTGTCCATGCGCAACAGCGGAAGATATCCGCTGGCGCCCGCCAGAAATCGGTCACTCAATAGACGTCCTCCCTACGCGGCGCGCCTCCAACGCCGAGTGCATGTTGACAGCGCAATCCGCATTTGTAAAGATGCTTACTATCCTGCCGTTCAATCCTAAGAAGCGCGCGTGGAGGGAGATGGTCCAATGGGCATGGATGTGTTCAAATCCGATGCGCTTGCGAATAAATCAATACTTGTTACGGGCGGGGGGAGCGGTCTCGGTCGAGAGGTGTCGAAGGCGCTTGCCGCGAAGGGTGCGACCATTCACATCTGCGGGCGTCGCGCCAATATGCTGGAAGAATCTGCGGCTCAAATTGCTGCTGCTGGCGGCGGTCGAGTAGCAACGCATGTCTGCGACATCAGGGATGCCGATGCGGTCGATGCGATGATCGACAATATCTGGCAGCACGGTCCGCTGACCGGGCTTCTCAACAATGCCGCCGCGAATTTCATCTCGCCGACCAAGGATCTTTCTCCCCGCGGCTTTCGGGCCGTGACCTCGACCGTCATGGACGGCTCGTTCCACACGACGCTATCGGTCGGCAAGCGCTGGATCGCCGAAGGACGCAAGGGCTCGATAGTTAGCAATCTCGTCACCTGGGTCTGGACCGGCTCTGCATTTGTGCTGCCATCGGCCATGGCCAAGACAGCTCTGCACGCGATGACCATGTCGCTCGCTGTCGAATGGGGACCCTATGGAATCCGGCTGAACGCCACCGCGCCCGGGCCATTTCCGACAGAGGGCGCGTGGGAGAAGCTGAACCCGATCCCAGACACCCGCTCCAGCGCGACGAGCCCGGAGACTGTGCCGCTGCGCCGCTACGGAAACATGGCCGAACTGCAGAATCTGATTGTATTCCTGATGTCGGACGCCTGCGAATACATCAACGGGCAGACCATAGCGATCGACGGCGGGCAGCACCTGGCGGGGCCGGGCACATTCGCCGATCTGACCGCCCTCACCGACGAGCAATGGCGGGCGGCGCGCGAGGCGATCCGCGTGTCGGTCGCGAAAGAAAAGTCTGGCCGCTCCCAGTAATCAGTGAACCAAGATAGGTGCCCACGTGATTGAACGTTCGCTTTTCAGCGAGGAGCACGCAATCTGGCGCGAAACCGTGCGCCGCTTCGTCGAGAAAGAAATCGTGCCATTCCACGCGCAGTGGGAAAAGGACGGTATCGTCCCGCGCGACCTGTGGTTGAAGGCGGGAGAGCAGGGGCTGCTGTGCTGTACGGTGCCGGAGGAATACGGCGGACCCGGCCTCGACTATCTGTTCGACGTCATTGTGTTCGAGGAACTGTGGCGCGTCGGGGCGAGCGGTCCCGGCTTCCTGATCCATACCGATCTGGTCGCGACCTACATCATGTCCTTCGGCACGGAGGAGCAAAAGCGTCATTGGCTACCGAAGATGGTGCGCGGCGAAGCAATTGGCTCGCTGGGGATGACCGAACCGCACGCCGGCTCGGATCTTAAGGCGATCCGGACGCAGGCCGTGCGCGACGGCGACGAGTTCGTCATCAACGGGCAGAAGGTGTTCATTTCCAATGGCCAGTTATGCGACGTCCTCGTCCTGGCGACCAAGACCGATAGTGCAGCGGGTGCGAAGGGCGTCACGCTCTTCTTGGTCGACACCTCGCGAAAGGGGTTCGAGCGCGGGCGCAATCTCGACAAACTCGGCATGAAGGCGCAGGACACATCGGAGCTGTTTTTCGACAACCTGCGCGTTTCCGCCAAAGACATGCTGGGGCCGGAGGGGCAGGGTTTTGCCCTTATGATGACCAAGCTTTCGCAGGAGCGGCTGGCACAGGCGATCCGGTCCGCGACGGTGACGGAAACCGTCATCGAATGGACGGCCGACTATACCGCCGAGCGAAAGGCGTTCGGACAATCGATCGCAGACTTCCAGAACACACAGTTCGTGCTGGCTGATCTCAAAGCGCGCGCAACGATGGCGCGCGTCTTCACGGATAAATGCATCGAGCTGTTTATGGCAGGCAAGCTCGACGCGGTCGACGCGGCCATGGCCAAGATGACCACCTCGGAACTGCATTGCGAAGCCGTCGACAAGTGTCTCCAGCTGTTCGGCGGCTGGGGTTACATGTGGGAATATCCGATTTCGCGCGCTTATGCCGATGCCCGAATTGTTAAGATTGCCGGCGGCTCTATCGAGGTCATGAAGACGATCATCGCGCGTGACATCTTCAAAAGCCGGCTCAAGTCGCGAAAGTAAGCTTGATGATCCAGCGGGTTCAGAGACGACAGCGACTAGGGGGACGCGCCGCGACTGCATCGGAGAAGTCACGGTCGACCGCTAAGCTTGAGATTGTCGCGAGTAGCTCTCACGACTTGAACAAGTGTCTTCGGTTCGGATTTCTCCTGCACGACGTCTCACGCCTACGTCGAGTCGTGGTCGATCGCGCTTTGAAGCCGGTTGGAATGACACGTTCACAGTGGTGGCTCTTGGCATTTCTGTCGCGCCGCGACGGTATGACCCAAACAGCGTTGGCTGCCGACCTGGATATGTCAAAGGTGGCCATCGGCGGCTTGCTCGATCGCGTCGAGGCGTTGGGTTTGGTCGAACGCCGTGCGGATGAGAACGACGGGCGCGCGAGAAGAGTCTATCTCACGAAACCCGGGGCGAGGATGGTGTCTCTGATCCGTGAGAATGTGCAGCAAGTCGAACTCGAAATCGTTTCCGGGCTGACAGATACGGAGATGGGTCAGGTCGCGGTCACACTGACCAGGCTCAAGAACGCGCTGCTGGCGATGGTGGGCGGCGAAGAGGAAAGCGAAATGAGCGGGGAGAGTCCGCCGCGCTACTAGATGAACGGAGAAAATCATGCGGGGATTGAATGATAAAGTCGCTGTTGTCACCGGCGGCGGGCAGGGCATCGGCCGTGCTCTGAGCCTGAGGCTGGCACAGGACGGGTGCAAGGTCGCCATTCTCGACCTGAATCCGGCCGCTGCCGAAGAGACGGCGAAGTCTGCGCCTGCCGGCTCGATTTCCGTCTACACAGCTGATGTTGGCGACTATGACGCCGTGAAGGCTGCAGTCGAAAGAATCGAGGCGGAGGTCGGCCCGATCTGGGCGCTCGTCAACAATGCCGGTTGGGATCTACCGAAGCCGTTTCTACTGACGGATCGCAAGCTGTGGAACAAGATCATACATATCAACATGTATGGTCCGCTAAATACGCATCATGTCGTTGCGCCGTTGATGGTGAAGCGAGGGGGCGGACGAATCGTGAATATTGCCTCGGACGCTGCGCGTGTAGGCACCAGCAACGAGGCCGTCTATTCCGCCTGCAAGGGCGGCCTTATTAGCTTTTCAAAATCCGTGGCGCGCGAATTGGCGACCAAGGGCGTGCTCATCAACGCCGTCTGCCCCGGCCCGACCAATACGCCGATGATGGCTTCGGTGCTCGGCGAGGGCGAGCAGGCGGTGAAGTGGAAGGACGCAATGCTGAGAGGCATTCCACTGAAGCGGATGGGTGAGCCAGAGGACTATGCGGGCATCGTTGCGCTACTGATCTCAGACGACGGAAGCTACATCACCGGCCAGACGATTTCGGTCTCAGGTGGCATGAACATGGTGTGATCTCCTCTCGAATTGTGAGCTGCGAATAGAGATGCATGTGCGATCATAACGCGTCGCGCGAATTCAAACACTTCACAGATAGGAGCTTTCAATGCTTGATCCAACGAAGTTTCAGGATGTCGTCTACGAGGTGCGCGCGAATGCCGCCTGGATCATTATCAACCGTCCCAAGGTCTATAACGCCTTCCGCGGCCAGACGCTCGAAGAGTTGATCCAGGCGTTTCAGATCGCGGCCAATGACAAGAATGCCGCGAGCATCGTCTTGACCGGCGCGGGCGAGAAAGCCTTCTGCACAGGCGGCGACCAGAGCGCGCATGAAGGTCAATACGACGGGCGTGGCGTCGTCGGCCTACCAATTGACGAGATTCAAAGCATCATCCGCGACACACCGAAGGTAGTGATTGCGCGCGTGAACGGTTTCGCCATCGGCGGCGGCCATGTATTCGCGACGCTCTGCGACCTCACGATTGCCTCCGAGACGGCGAAGTTCGGCCAGGTCGGCCCGAAGGTCGGATCGTTCGACGCTGGCTGGGGCACTGCGCTGCTTGCCCGCAGCATCGGCGACAAGCGCGCGAGAGAAATGTGGTTTATCAACGACACCTACACCGCGCAGCAGGCATATGAGATGGGGCTCTGTAACAAAGTTGTTCCAGCCGCCGATCTTGACGCGGCCGTGAAGGATTGGACCGACAAGCTGGCGCTGCGCTCGCCGACGGCCATCGCTTTCCTCAAGCGCTCGTTCAACGCCGATTCCGACTCGATCCGCGGAATCAGTAATATGGCGCTGCACGCCGTGAAGCTTTTCTACGACACGCCGGAGTCGAAGGAGGGCGTCGCCGCCTTCAACGAGAAACGCGCCCCGGACTTCCGCAAGTTCGTCTGATCCATACTCATGGAGCCGAAACGAATCGATCCTGCCGATCTCGCGTCCGTCCTACCGCCTGGCGGGCGAACGCTCGTGCAGGCTTGTTCGGGCGAGTCGCTGGCGCTGGCGGAGAGCGTGATGGCGGCAAGCGACAAGCTCGGCGCCATGACCTTCACCGGTATTTTTGTTCCAGGGCTCAACAAGCAGACTTATCTCGCGAATCCTGATTGCCGCGTGGAGACCTTCTTTATTACGCCGGAGTTGAAGGCGGCCGGCGCCGCGGTTCGGTTCTTGCCGCTCTGCTACGCCGACATTCTGAAGTGGCTGCGCGCCGTGCAGATCGACGCGGCGCTGTTCATGGTCTCGCCGCCGGACGAAAACGGCGTGTGTAGTTTCGGGTCCGTCGTCGACTTTCTCGCTGAACTCTGGCCGAGGATCCCGGTGCGCATCGCGCATATCAATCCGCTGATGCCGCGCACACGCGGGCATGCGGGGATTCCCTTTTCCGAAATCACGGCGTGCTTCGAGGCCGAACAACCATTGCCCGGGATGGACGACGCAGGCGACGACTCGGTCGCCGATGCGATCGCCTCGCACATCCTGCCGTTCGTGCCGGATGGCGCGACGCTGCAGACCGGCCTCGGCAAGATTCCCCGCGCAGCCTTGCGCGTATTGAGGGGCCGCCGCGGTCTGCGCATGCATTCCGGCCTGATCGGCGACGCCGTGGCCGATCTCGAGCAGGCCGGCGCCTTTGCCGGCGATGGCGCCATCCTCGCGGGCGTCGCGATCGGTTCGCGCCGTCTCTACGATTCGATCGGCGGTTCTTCCTATCAGTTTCGGCCCGCTTCCGTGACGCACGACGGGCGCGCCATTTCGGCGATCGACAATTTCGTCTCGATCAATTCGACGCTGGAAGTCGATCTGCTGGGACAGGCCTATTCGGAGCTCGGCCCCGGCGGGCTCATGTCCGGCCCCGGAGGTGCGTCGGACTATGCGCGCGCCGTGAAGATCGCCGACGGCCTTCGCATTCTTGCGCTGCCGTCCAGCGCGGGCCGCGGCAAGATCGCGCGCATCGTGGCGCCGGCAAAGGGCGCCGGGCCGGTGTCGCTCGGCCGCATGGACTTCGACTTGGTCGTGACCGAGCACGGCGCCGCCGATCTGCGCGAGCGAGACTACGATGAGCGCGCGCAAGCGTTGATCGCCGTCGCGGCGCCGGATCATCGCACCACATTGCGCGAGGCCTGGAGCGCTTTCGCGCGCAAATTCTAGAACAGGAGGATAAGGCCGTGGCTTCCAACAAGGTCATCATCAGCTGCGCCGTCACCGGCTCGATCCACACGCCGACCATGTCGCCGCACCTGCCGGTCACGGCGGCGGAGATCGCCGAATCCGCGCTCGGCGCAGCCGAAGCCGGCGCGGCCATCGTCCACCTGCATGCGCGCAATCCGCAGGACGGCAGGCCCGACCAATCGCCGGAAGCGTTCGAGCCCTTCCTCAAGGTCATTAAGCAGGCCTCTAACGTCGTCGTGAATCTCACGACCGGCGGCTCTCCCTACATGACCGTCGAGGAGCGCGTGCGCCCGGCCGCGCAGTGGAAACCGGAGGTCGCCTCGCTCAACATGGGCTCGATGAACTTCGGCCTGTTTCCGATGCTCAAGCGCTACAAGGACTGGAAGCACGAATGGGAGCCGGCCATGCTGGAAGGCTCGCACGATCTCGTGTTCCGCAACTCGTTCAAGGACATTCGCTACGCGCTCGATACGCTCAACGCGACCGGCGCGCGCTATGAGTTCGAGTGCTACGACACGAGCCACCTCTACAACCTCCATTATTTCTGGACCGAGGGTCTCGTGAAGGCGCCGCTGTTCATCCAGACCTGCTTCGGCCTGCTC
>JAJYAH010000341.1 GCA_021779635.1 Pseudomonadota bacterium
TGCTGCAGCGGATTGTACTCTCGACCTCTCCCTTACCAAGGGTTGGCGGTGGAAAGAAACATCTAGATGAATACGCCATATTCTTGGGATTGCCTTGCGGCCGTGCCACCATCGTGACCGGAACAGATTATGGCGACCAAACGAGAAGCCGGACAGGATCCATTATTGGAAGGTTTTGCCTCCCCGAGTGGTGTAGGGGCTGTGGATAAGTGGTCCGTTGGCGCGGCCATTGAGCAGCGTATCCCGAAGCTCCCCTCTTGGCAGCGGCTCTCCGGCTGTCCGTGCCCCGGTCTGGGGTGCGGTCCTTGCCCCGCCGAGACCCGAACGGACAGGGGGCGCGCGCGACCCGGTGGGGCCGGGGATGGGTGGTGGCGGTCGAGCGCGCGACCAAACCATCAGACTGTGCGGCCCGTCAACCCCGCCCTGGCGCTGCCGCGCGGTGCCGCGCGATATGTGTGGACGGCCCGCAGGGTTCAAGCGGACGTCGGGGAGATCTGGCGGCGGTTCGACAGCGGTCATGTGTCCGGCCTCTTGATGCGGCATCACGGCCGCCGGCCAGCTTCGGCGCCGATTTACACCCGAGTGCCCTCAAACCCAGCGCCTCGCATCCTAACCGCAGGGTGATTCGGTTTCCTGCTCCCCCTCTGCCGGTGGGATTTTTGGCTGGCCGTGAATCCATGTGCCTGATTCAATCTCCCGTGCGAGTCCGTCACGGGGGTGTGTGATGACGTCGATCTCTGGAGCGGCGCCTGGTCTGTGGGACGCTCTAGCCCTGGTGCCGGACCACCGGCGTTCGGCGGGCCGGCGGTATCCGCTGGCCCGCCTGCGGCTGATAGCGGTAGCGGCGATGCTGTCCGGCCGGCGCGATCAGTTGCGGATCATATGCTGGGACCAGCGGTTGCGCCGCGAGGCGCTGGAGGCGATCGGGGTTCATCGCAGCCGCATTCCCGCGCCGTCAGTGTGGGGCTAGCTGTTTTGCAGCCTCGATCTCGGGGCCCTGGGCGGCTGCGTGCGCGAGGCGCAGCCGGGGGGGCACGTCGCGATCGACGGCAAACGGTTGCGCGGCAGCGCCCCGGCAACGTCGTCCGGCGTGCATCTGCTGGCGGCATTCAGCGACCACCTGGCCTAGGTGATCGGCCAGTTGCGGGTGGCACGTGAAGCCTACGAGGTCACCGCGGCGGTGGGCCTGTTGAAGCCGCTGCCGCTGGGGGCGTCATCCTCGCCCGCGATGCGGTGTTCACCCAGCGCGAGATCTCTCGCGTGATCACCGAGTGGGGCGGGGACTATTTCTTCACCGTGAAAGACAACCAGCCGGCGCAGAAAGCCGACATCGCACTGGCCTTCGGGCCGGGTTCACTCTTATGCGGCACGGTCGCCGCCGCCTGACCGCAAGACCGCCCGAACCCGCGACAAAGCCCATGGCCGGATCGAGACCCGCCGCATCGAGGTGAGCTCGACCCTGGCTGTGCATCTCGCGCCGACCTGGCCCGGCGTGGCGCAGCTCTGCCGCCTGACCCGCCAGCGCCGGCGGCACGGCAAGCAGAGTATCGAGACGGTCTATGCGATCACCAGCCTGACCACCGCCGCGGCCACGCCGGCGCGCCTGCCGGCGCTGGCGCGCGCCCATCGGGGAGTCAAGAACTGCCTGCATTATGTGCGCGATGTCGCCTGGGGAGAGAACAAGGGACGAACCCGCACGGGCACAGCACCCCAGGTGCTCGCCGCCCCGCGCGACGCCACCCTAACCCTGATCCGACGCCGCCGGTTGACCCCAGCCGAAGCGTCCGAACACTTCCCCGCATACCAGCATAAAGCCATCAGGGCGGTCCGACAGGGGAGAATCGAATGAACCTGCGCCCTACCCGGAGGGTCTTGCGCACTATGGCCATATTGGCCAACACTCGCCTCTCGAGGGGAGGCAGATGCGCACAATTTCCGCCAAGGACGCCAAGTACAACTTCGGCCGGCTTATCGATCTGGCACGCGCGGCCCCCATCGCGATTACCAAGTACGACCGGCCGGTTGTCGTCGTGATGGCCGTTGAGGAATACGATCGCCTTGCTGGCAGCTCCGAAGGCGTTCCTAGTCTGGCGCCCTCAACCCCACCCATCCAGAACCCGAACCGCAAGCCACGGCCATGAAGCTCGTCACGAACAGCGGGGCCCACAGGCTCATCGATCTTGTCAAGCTTTGGCTCGAACCTGGCAAGCGAGCAGATCTCGTATCGTCCTGCCTCTCGCTATTCGCCTATTCCGAGATCATGGCCGAGGTGAGCAAGCTCGACCGTGTCCAGCTGCTCCTGCCTCCTACATCCCGCGACCTCGGCCTTCTGGGAACAAACGCCGACCGCGGTGCGAGGGGCGCCTTGCAGATGCGTTGGCTGGCAGCCCGATGCGCTCAGTGGCTGGAAGAAAAGGTTGAACTGCGCCGAGCGACTGGAGCGGTACCTCAAGGGGCGCTGATCGTTCGAGATTTAGACGGGCAACCGCAGCACGCAGTCCTAGGGTCCTTCTCCCTCAGCACGGACGGCCTCGGGATCACGCCGGGCAATCCCTTGAGCCTGATTCAGGCTTCGGAAACCCCCGCCGACAGCATGTTTCTTAGTCAGTGGTTCGACACCCAATGGCGTGCCCTTCCTCCTAGCCAGACCGACAAAGGAATGCTGCTACAGACTTTGAACAAGCTGGCAGCACATCATTCGCCCGTCGAGATCTACGCCCTCATCCTTCTGCATCTCTTTCGTGACCGCGCAGAGGAGATGGACGAAGAGCGGGTGATCAAATCAGCCACCGGGATTCGTAACACTGTCGTCTGGCAAAAGTTGTTCCGGTTCCAGCGCGATGGTGTAGTCGGTGCTATCGATAAGCTTGACCGATTCGGGGGCTGCATCGTCGCCGACAGCGTTGGTCTGGGTAAGACCTTCGAGGCGTTGGCTGTAATCAAATATCATGAGCTGCGCAACGACAGGGTGCTCGTCTTGTGTCCTAAGCGCCTCCGGGACAACTGGACACTCTACAAGGCAAACGATCGTCGCAATTTCCTCGCACCAGATCGCTTCAATTACGACGTATTGAACCACACAGACCTATCACGCGAAGGCGGGCACTCTGGTGACATCGACCTGTCCCACGTCAATTGGGGCAACTATGACTTGGTGGTAATCGATGAATCGCATAATTTCCGGAACAAGCGCACGCCCCGGCAGGGTGGGGAAACCCGCTACGACCGACTCATGCGGAAGATCATCCAGGAAGGTGTCAAGACGCGGGTTCTGATGCTCTCGGCGACGCCCGTGAACAACCGGATGGCAGACCTGCGCAACCAGATCGCGTTTGCGACCGAGGGCGACGACACGGCGCTGCTTGATCACGGCATATCGAGCATCGACAGCACCACAAGGCTTGCGCAAAAGCAGTTCAACCGGTGGCTCGACCTTGCCGACTCCGAGCGCACCTCGACACGGCTGATCGAGATGCTCGGCTTCGACTATTTCTCTCTTCTTGATCTGCTCACAATCGCACGGTCTCGCAAACACGTAGAAAAATACTACGGCACGTCGGAGACAGGCCGTTTCCCTGACCGCCTCAAACCCATCAACATCAAGGCGGACGTCGATCGCGCTGGCGAGTTCCGGCCAATTCGCAGCATCAACCTCGAAATCCGCCGCCTCAAGCTCGCGGCATATGCCCCGCTTCGCTACGTCCTGCCCCACAAGCAGGCGGCTTACGACGCCAAATACAGCACAGAAGTCCGTGGTGGCGAGGGCTTTTTCCGCCAAGCGGATCGTGAGGAGAGCCTTATCCATCTGCTTCGGGTCAATGTGCTCAAGCGGATGGAAAGCGCAGTGTCATCGTTTGCGCTCACGGTCCAGCGGCAACTTCGCGACGTTGAGGCTACCCTCGCCAGAATCGAAGACCACGCCGAAGAACTTGAGGAGATTGACATCGCGGATGTCGACCTTGAAGACCCTGCGTTCGAAAGTCTGCTGGTCGGCCGCAAGGTCAAGGTGCTTCTGAAGGACGTGGACCTGATCCGCTGGCGGCAGGATCTTATCGAGGATCGCAATCGGCTCGCTACGCTTCTTGCGGCAGCCCGTTTGGTGGATCCCGGGCGCGACGCCAAGCTCGCGGCGCTCCGTGAGATGATCGAAACTAAATGCACGACTCCGATCAATCCGGGTAATCGCAAGATCATCGTCTTCACCGCCTTCGCGGATACCGCCGAATATCTCTATACCCAGTTGGCGCCCTGGGCGAAGGAAACCCTCGGGCTGGACACGGCGTTGGTCACCGGCGCTGGGCGTAACCGAACGACGCTGCCGAAGCTCCGCAGGGACCTCGCCTCGATCCTCACCACCTTTGCCCCGCGGGCGAAAGAGCGTCCAGAGGACCTCGCGTCGGAAGGGGAGCTTGACCTGCTCATCGCGACCGACTGCATCTCGGAGGGCCAGAACCTCCAGGATTGCGACTGGCTCATCAACTACGACATCCATTGGAACCCTGTGCGCATCATCCAGCGCTTCGGTCGCATAGATCGCATCGGCTCTCCAAACGAACGCATTCAGCTCGTCAATTTTTGGCCGAACATGGAGCTCGAGGAATACATCAACCTGGAGCAGCGCGTGAGCGGACGTATGGTGCTGCTCGATATCTCGGCAACCGGCGAAGAAAACCTGATCGAGCAGCAATCGGGCGATCAGATGAACGACCTGGAATATCGCCGGAAGCAGCTGCTGAAACTCCAGGATGCGGTCATCGATCTCGAAGACCTATCCACGGGTGTGTCGATCGCCGATCTGACCCTGACGGACCTCCGGATCGATCTCGCGCAATACCTCAAGGCGCACCCAGGCGAGCTGGAGGACCTTCCGCTCGGCGCCAGTGCGGTAATTGCAAGCCCCGAGGCGGAGGTTCCACCCGGAATCGTCTTCTGCTTACGCGCCGAGGAGGAGGCTGCCGAGCGCGCCGCCGCGGGCGGCTATCCTCTTGCGCCCCATTATCTCGTGCATGTCGGGGAGGACGGATCGGTTCTGCTGCCCTACGGTCAGGCGAAGCAGATTCTCGATCGGCTCAAACGGGCTTGTCTCGGGCGCGACCTGCCAGACGATAGCGCATGCGCCCGCTTTGATAAGACGACGAAGCAAGGCGAGGACATGCGACACGCGCAGCGGCTACTTGCCGCGGCGATCGCTTCCATCGTGGGCAAGACCCAGGAACGGGCAGTCGCGAGCCTGTTCTCGCCCGGTGGAACCCATGCGCTCAAGGGGGAGTTTGCTGGCGCCAGCGATTTCGAGGTGCTGGCCTACTTGGTCATCCTGCCGGCCGAGGCGGCATGACGGGAGCCGATATCATAACCGCGCTGGAGCTACCTGCGGGCGCCCGCGTTGACCAGCGCGTGCCAAAGAAGCTCCTGCTTGAAAACGGGGCACCGACCGCCGGCGACAAGCGGTCCATCAATGACGGCATCGAAACTCTGCTTTGGATCGCTGCTCTGAAGCCGACAACTATCGGTGTGCCCGCCTATCGCGACGACGTGCGGGAGTATCTTGAGATCGCCGTGCTGCATCTCGCGCTGCGTCCCGAAGCCAAGGCACCGCGGTTGACCGAACTGATCCATCGGGCCATCCCCTACCCAGTCCTGCTGATCGGCGAGCAGGGCGCCGGCATCACCATCAGCGCCGCCCACAAGCGCTGGTCACAGAACGAGGCGGACAAGACGGTGCTGGCCGACGAGGTTGTCAATGCCGATATCGGCTCCGCCGATACGTCTGCCTGCTGGCCAGACTTCCGCGCCTCGCTTTCACTGGCGCGGCAACCAAGCGGCGACCTTCATGCGCTCTACCAGGGCTGGATTGACACCTTGCTGGCCTGGCAAGCCGCGCGCCGGACGGGCCGGTTCAGCGTGTCGCACTCTCCGGCCAGCGCACTCGCACGTCGCGAAGCGCTCGCGGCCTGTGCTCGCCTGGAGGCGGAGCTCCGCCGGTTGCGCGCCGCCGCCGCGAAGGAGAAGCAGATGAACCGGCGGGTGGACATCAATCTCACGATCCAACGGCTGGAGGCTGAAATGGGCCGTCACCGGACAGAGCTCGGCGGAGGGGCGGCGTGAAGATCGCGACCATTCTCGACCACATCGACAGCGGCCACATGGCGTTGCCGGAATTCCAACGCGGCTACGTCTGGAACCGCGACCAGGTGCGCGGGCTCTTCGATTCGCTCTATCGCCGGCATCCGGTCGGCGGCCTGCTGGTCTGGGCGACGGAAGCCAAGACGGCGGCGCATCGTGGCGATGGCTTGCTCGCGGCGGGCATCGTCAAGCTGCTGCTCGACGGGCAGCAACGCATGACGTCCCTCTATGGCGTCGCCCGCGGCACACCGCCGAAGTTCTTCGATGGCAACACCCAGACCTTCACCGGCCTGCGCTTCCATCTGCGCGACGAGACATTCGCCTTCTACCAGCCTGTGAAGATGCAGGATGATCCGCTCTGGATCGACGTGACGTCGCTGATGAAGGGCGGCACCAACGGTCTCGCAGGCTTTGTCACCGCGCTCAGCACGTATCCCGACCATGCGCCGAAAATTGGGGAGTATGTCGCGCGGCTCAGCCGCCTGCTCAGCATCATGGATATCGACCTGCACGTGGAGGAAGTGACCGGCCCGGACAAGACCCTCGATGTCGTGGTGGACATCTTCAACCGGGTGAACAGCGGCGGCACCAAGCTCTCCAAGGGCGATCTGGCGTTGGCCAAGATCTGCGCCGACTGGCCCGAGGCGCGCGTCACCATGAAGGCGAAGCTCAAGGACTGGGAGGGAGCGGACTACTATTTCAGCCTCGACTGGCTGCTCCGCTCGGTCAACACCGTCCTCACCGGTGAAGCCAAGTTCAGCTACCTGGACGACAAGAGCGCCGTTGATATCCAGGACGGGCTGAGGCGCGCGATCAAGCATATCGAGACCAGCCTGAACCTCATCGCCGGCCGCCTTGGCCTCGATCACGACCGGGTCTTCTTCGGCCGCTTCGGCGTGCCGGTCATGGTTCGCTACCTCGACGCGAAGCAGGGGGCGCTTGGCGCCACAGAGCGGGACAAGCTGCTGTTCTGGTTTGCCCAGGCCGGCATGTGGGGCCGGTTCTCCGGGTCCACCGAGACGATCATCGATCAGGACCTCGCCGCCCTGGAAGGCGCCGGCGGCGGCCTGGATGCCCTGCTGGAACAGCTGCGGCTCTGGCACGGCGGCCTCCGCGTCGAACCCGGGCACTTCACCGGATCGACGCTCTCGGCCCGCTTCTACCCCATCCTCTACATGCTCACCCGCATGGGCGAGGCGCTGGACTGGGGCACGGGCCTGCCGCTCAAGGCCAGCCTGCTCGGCA
>JAJYAH010000342.1 GCA_021779635.1 Pseudomonadota bacterium
GTCCTTCACGACCGGCTGATGCGGCAGCGGATTGATCTTCACCGCGCCTTCCTTCACATCGTGCATCGACTTGGTGCAGGCCAGCGTGTTCTGGCCGTCGATGTTCATGGCGCAGGAGCCGCAGACGCCTTCGCGGCAGGACCGGCGGAAGGTCAGCGTCGGGTCGATGTGGTTCTTGATCCAGATCAGGCCGTCGAGGATCATCGGCCCACAGTCGTGGGTGTCGATGAAATAGGTGTCGACGCTGGGGTTTTTGCCGTCGTCCGGGTTCCAGCGATAGACCTTGAATTCGCGCGTCTCGGTGGCGCCGGCCGGCTTCGGCCAGGTCTTGCCGCCAGTGATCCTGGAATTTTTCGGCAGTGCGAATTCAACCATTGGTCACGCCTTCGCTGTCGTCTCTTTAATTGCCTTGCGCATGATCTTGGAACAATGGAAACCGTTTGTTCGGGAAAACCGGCTCCCACTTTTCCGGATCATGCCTAGTACACCCGGGCTTTCGGCGGGATGTACTGAACGTCATTGGTCATGGTGTAGTCGTGCACCGGGCGATAATCGATCGAGGTCTTGCCGTCACGATCGATCCACGCCAGCGTGTGCTTCATCCAGTTCTTGTCGTCGCGGTCGGGGAAATCCTCGCGCGCATGCGCCCCGCGGCTCTCGCTGCGGTTCGCCGCCGAGTCCATCGTCACCACCGCCTGCACGATCAGATTGTCGAATTCCAGGGTCTCGACCAGATCGGAATTCCAGGTCAGCGAGCGGTCGGTTACGGAGATGTCGCCGATGCCGCCATGCACCTTGTGAATCAGGTTGTGGCCTTCGTGCAGCACCTCGCCGGTGCGAAACACCGCGCAATTTTTCTGCATCACAAGTTGCATGCTGTCGCGCAGCTTGGCGGTGGGCGTGCCGCCGGAAGCATGCCGGAAACGATCGAGCCGGCCGAGCGCCATATCGGCGGAATCCTTCGGCAACTCGGGCTGCTTGCCGTTCGAGGTCAGCCTTTCGGCGCAACGCAGCGCCGCGGCGCGACCGAACACCACGAGATCGATCAGCGAATTGGAGCCGAGACGGTTGGCGCCATGAACCGAAACGCAGGCTGCTTCGCCTACCGCCATCAGGCCCGGCACCACGAAATTGTCGTCGCCATCCTTCTTGGTCAGCGCTTCCCCGTGGAAATTGGTGGGAATGCCACCCATGTTGTAATGCGCGGTCGGCACGATCGGGATCGGCTCGCGCGTCACATCGACGTTGGCGAAAATTCGTGCTGATTCGGAAATCCCCGGCAGCCGCTCCTGCAGCACCTTGGGATCGAGATGATCGAGGTGCAGGTAAATGTGATCCTTTTTCTTGCCGACGCCGCGGCCTTCGCGGATCTCGATCGTCATCGCGCGCGACACGACATCGCGTGACGCAAGGTCCTTGGCCGACGGCGCGTAGCGCTCCATGAAGCGCTCGCCCTCGGAATTGACGAGATAACCGCCCTCGCCGCGCGCGCCTTCGGTGACGAGGCAGCCCGCGCCGTAGATTCCGGTCGGGTGGAACTGCACGAATTCCATGTCCTGCAGCGGCAGGCCGGCGCGCAACACCATGCCGCCGCCGTCGCCGGTTTGCGTGTGGGCGCCTGTGCACGAATGATAGATGCGCCCGTAACCCCCGGTGGCAAGGATCGTGGTCTGGGCGCGGAATCGATGTAGCGTGCCGTCTTCGAGCTTGAGCGCGATCACTCCGCGGCAAACGCCCTGGTCGTCCATGATCAGGTCGATGGCGAAAAACTCGATATAGAATTCCGCCGAGTGCCGCAGCGCCTGGCCGTACATGGTGTGCAGCATGGCGTGGCCGGTGCGGTCGGCGGCGGCGCAGGTGCGCTGCGCCTGGCCCTTGCCGTAATCCACCGTCATGCCGCCGAACGGCCGCTGATAAATCCTGCCGTCAGCGGTGCGCGAGAACGGCACGCCCCAATGCTCCAGTTCGTAGACGGCTTCGGGCGCCTGGCGCACCATGTATTCGATGGAATCCTGATCACCCAGCCAGTCCGACCCCTTGACGGTGTCGTACATGTGCCAGCGCCAGTTGTCCGGATGCATGTTGCCGAGTGCGGCCGAAATGCCGCCTTGCGCTGCGACCGTGTGCGAGCGCGTCGGAAACACCTTGGTAATGCAGGCGGTGCGCAGGCCGGCTTCGCTGCAGCCGACCACGGCGCGCAAGCCGGCGCCGCCGGCGCCGAGCACGACGACGTCATAGGTGTGGTCCTCGATCGGATAGGCCTGTCCGTTGGTGGCGGGACCACCGCTGCCATTGGCAGCCTTGCCGTTGCCGTCAGCGGCCATGTGCTGAACTCCACATGCGCTACACTCCAGATGACAGTTTGAAAATGGCGTAGATCGAAGCCAGCGCTACCGCGACGCAGAAAAAGTTGTTGGCCATGATGGCGGCGAGCTTCAGCTTCTCATGGTGCAGGTAATCCTCGATCACCACCTGCATGCCGATTTTCATGTGCCAGGTGCTGGCGATGATGAACAGCAGCATGATGATCGCGATCGCGGGCGAGCCGAGAATCTGCGCGGCGCCAGCCTGATTGCGGCCGAGCAGCATCATCACCACCACGATGACCGGCACGATCAACAGCGTCATGGCCACTGCCGTGAGGCGCTGGCGCCAGAAATCCGAAGTGCCGGTATGCGAGGTGCCGAGGCCGCGAACGCGGCCGAGCGGGGTGCGCATCGATTTCGCGATGGGGGAATTTTGCGCGGTCATCTTCCGCCTCCGATCGCATAGGCCGCGATCCACAGCAGCACCGTAAGCGAAATACCGCCGATCAGCGCGCCCCAGGTCAGCGTTTCGCGCTCGCTTGCCTTGAACCCGTAACCGAGGTCCCAGACGAAGTGCCGGAGGCCGCTGAGAAGGTGATGCAGCAGCGCCCAAGTATAGCCGAATACGATCAACCGTCCGATGAAGCTTGAGGTAAAGGCCTGCACGTTCGCATAGGCGGCGGGCCCCGTTGCCGCCGCAATCAGCCACCATGCCAGCAGCAAGGTGCCAACATACAACGCCATGCCGGTGGCGCGGTGGACGATGGAAAGTGCCATCGTCAGGGTCCAGCGATAGGTCTGCACATGCGGCGAAAGCGGTCGTTCGATCCTGGCGGTCATCGGCGGCTTTTGACGGTTTGCGGACCCTCGCAGAGGGCCCTTCGGGGATCGCGTTATACAAATTCTATTTACGAACTCGAAACACTGAGCGCAACGGCGAAATCACCGTTTGCGAATGAATGTTCATAGCTTCAGATGAGCCCTGCATTGGTAGGGATTGACAGGGGCTGTCGGGCCCCGTCCGCTGACGCGGTGAAGCTTGATTCACGAGCAGATGCGCGGTCGACGCGCAGAGGGAGCGGGCGGGGACTGGCCACCGAAAGGGCTCTTCGGGCCGGACGCCCCGCTGGAGCGTTTTCCAGCGAAAGCCTGCCCCGCACTTGATGCGGGGGATACCGGTTCGCGTGAAGAAAACGCGTCGAAATATGCAGATCGAGCCTCCGTTCCGATTCAATCGGAACGGAAAAGGCTCTAGCCATTCAAGGCCACTTCCTTGAACGCAGTTACCAGCGGACTTTCGAGCTTTCCTCGCATGCCGCACAGGATTTCATAGGCCTGCGCGCGGGGCATGCTGGGCCTGTATCGGCGATCCTCGATCAGCGCGGCAAAAATATCTGAAATGGTCAAGATGCGGACGATGTCGGATATGTCCGCAGCGCAGAGCGCGTCAGGATATCCGGTTCCGTCGAGATATTCGTGATGATGTCTGACGGCGTCCAGAATTTCCGGCGAGATGCCGGGAGTGCCTTTCAGCGCGTCGTATCCGGCCGCCGGATGAGTTTCGATGATGGCTCGCTCCCGGATATCCAGACGTCCCGGTTTGTCGAGAAGGGCGATTGGAATTTTGGCTTTGCCAATGTCGTGAAACATCGCTGCCGAATACAGCCGTTCCATGTCCACCTTGGCCAACCCTAAATTCAATCCGAAGGCGACAGCTGTCCCCGTTACCAGGAGGCAATGTTGATAGGTGCCTTCGTGATGGCGGCGCACGGTATCCAGCCAATTGGAAAAGCCATCCTCGGCAACGCCATTGGCAATTTCACGCGCAGCATTTTTCCCGTCTTCGACGTCGATCTGTTGGCCGCTCAAGACGGCGGAGAACATCGCAGCAAGGGAGGCCGCGCCTGCGGAGTCAGCCCCGCGGAGGCCCTGGGCGACATCTCCGGATATTTCGATCGAGTTGCTGCTCTTGGCCAATGCCGCGAGCAGGGCCCCCTTATTTACCGGACTGAAGAACGTATGTGTCGCGCCAAGTGCATAGGCCCGTGCTTCCAATAGCCGAGCTTTTTGGTCAATGACGAAAACCCTTCGCCGGGCCACTTTTTGTTTCGCCGATAATGCCTTGAGCGCGGCGATGTTATCATCGGTCCGAAGATCCGCGGCTATTATCGTCGCGTCGCACGGCTGCGGGATGCCATTGCCACTATCGAGCAATGACGACGTAACACAATACTGCAATCCAAACAGTTGCCGCAGCTCTGAAATCTTGTCCTGATGGTCCGCGACCAAATGCACAAACATCGAAGACGAGGCCTACTCGGTGGGATTCTTTATGAGCTCGAATGAGAGCACTTTGTTGCCGTGCCACGCGTTAAGCTCATGACCGCAAACCCTGCAGTCGACGGTATCCTCGACCCAGTATCCAGTCTCGGTTTGGCTCTGCTCGTAGACTGCCTCGCACTCGCATCGGACAATCGTCTTCATTCGAGTGTTTCCTTGCGTTTCTCGCGGACTGCTTTCCTTGATTTCGTTGCGGTTTGTTTCAGGAATTCGACGCCGATCTGATCCCCTGCAAGCCGGACCATCCGACAGCGGCGATAGGCGAGACCCGTCGACGACAGAAGCAGAAAAAATTCCTTCAGGTCCAATCCCTCAAGCGACCCTTCGACGGATAAGCGGGCGCCGGTTTGCGACACGTCGACCATCAAGCAGTCGCGGCGCCAGGTTCCGTCAATCCCCATCATGTAAACACGGATACCCCGCTCGAAATCGACGCGCTCGCTCTTGCGATCTCCGAAGGCCATGACCAAGCTACCTTCTATAAAGCGGTCCGATCTCCGCTGGCGTTTTTGCTTCGATCTTGTCGATGGATTGCTCGATGACCTCATCGAACACCCCGATTTGCGCGTCGATCAAGCGGTCAGCCTTGTTGAGGCAAAGATCGGCGAGGCATCGGGGCATATCGACGCGTTTGTCCGGCGCGCCATGGCGCAAGACTTCGCCCGGATCGTCAAATAAGGATGAGGCAGCGTTGGACATTGCCATAACACCCCGGCTGGAAGGCGATCTGGCGCCGTTGCCAGATTCCCGTTCAGTCAAAATTGGTTCGGTGCCCAAAAAGCGGCAACTGCTGAAAACAAGAGCTATCAAAACGCTCTTCGGCATCAAGACTCATAAGTCTATCAGCAAATAGGGACTATTCCGTTAACGAGCGGTTGTTCAGTGGCGCTTCTCACGCCCAAGGTGGCTGATCGGGAAATTGACGCAAATTGTCGGGATAGGGTTAACGATATCTTGCGGTGCGTTGCGTGAGTCGGATAGCGCACTGGGCGCTGCTCTTCACTTCGCCTTCGCGTAGATATCCGAATAGGCATCGCGCAGAATGTTCTTCTGCACCTTGCCCATCGCATTGCGCGGCAATTCGTCGACGACGAACACCCGCTTCGGCATCTTGAATTTCGCAAGCCGGCCGTCGAGCGCTTTGAGCACCGAGGCCTCATCGACGCCGGCGCCCTTATTGCAGACCACCACCGCGGTTACGCCCTCGCCGAAATCCGCGTGCGGAACGCCGATCACGGCGGATTCGATCACGCCCGGCATCGCGTCGATCTCGCTCTCGATTTCCTTCGGGTAGACGTTGAAGCCGCCGGAAATCACCAGATCCTTGCCGCGGCCGAGAATATGCACATAGCCGCGGGCGTCGATCTTGCCGAGATCGCCGGTGACGAAAAATCCGTCGTCGCGGAATTCGGACCTGGTCTTTTCCGGCATCCGCCAATAGCCCTTGAAAACATTCGGACCCTTGACCTCGATCATGCCGACGGTCTCGCGCGCCAGTTCCTTTCCGGTTTCGGGATCGGTCACGCGCACGGTGACGCCGGGCAGGGCATGGCCGACGGCGCCGGGCACGCGGTCCCCGTCATAGGGGTTCGACGTATTCATATTGGTCTCGGTCATCCCGTAGCGTTCGAGCACGGCATGGCCGGTGCGCGCGGCCCATTCTCGATGGGTGTCGGCGAGCAGCGGCGCCGAGCCGGAAATGAACAACCTCATATGCCGGGTGGATTCGCGGGTGAGCGCCGGGCTTTGCAGCAGCCGCGTGTAGAAGGTCGGCACGCCCATCAGCACGGTGGCGCGCGCCATCAGCTTGATGATCAGGTCGGGGTCGAATTTCGGCAGGAAGATCATCGAGGCGCGGGCGAACAGCGTGACGTTGCTGGCCACGAACAATCCGTGGGTGTGATAGATCGGCAGCGCGTGGATCAGTACGTCCTTGCTGGTGAAGCGCCAATAGTCGACCAGGCTCAGCGAATTCGATGCCAGATTGTCATGCGTCAGCATCGCGCCCTTGGAACGGCCGGTGGTGCCGGAGGTGTAAAGGATGGCCGCGAGGTCGTCATTGTTCCGGGCGACGGTCGCAAACTCCGGCTTGGCTTTTGCGGCGGCCTCGGTCAGCGATCCCTTGCCGTCGGCGCCGAGCGTCATGATCCCAGCGCGGACCTTTGCGGCAATGGCGCCAATGCCCTCAGCCCTGGCGGGATCGCACACCACCATCGACGGCTCGGCGTCGGTGATGAAATATTCGAGCTCGTTCAGCGTGTAGGCGGTGTTGAGCGGCAGATATACCGCGCCGGCGCGCACCACCGCGAGATAGAGCACGAGACCCGGCACCGATTTTTCGGTTTGCGCGGCGACGCGATCGCCCGGTTTGACGCCGCTCGACACCAGCAGGTTCGCCATCTGACCGGCACGCGCGATCAGGTCGCCATAGCTGATCTGCTGGCCGTCGATCGTTTCGATCGCAAGCCGGGTTGGATCGTCAAGACCGTCGAACAGGCGGGAGAACAGGTTGGCGTTCATGATGGTTTTCTGGGGTGCATTGATGCATCATTCCGTTGGGCGGTCGCGGCCCTCAGGCTGTGTAATCTAGACGACCGATTCCATGAAATCGGCATTGATGGAACTGGAAGGGTGTTGGCGGATTCCTCATTTGCAGTTGGCTGAATGAGGAATGGCATCATGGCAAGATGGCGGCAAGCGATCG
>JAJYAH010000343.1 GCA_021779635.1 Pseudomonadota bacterium
AAGATATACTTGACCGAACCGTTCGGTCAATGCTAATTTAAAGGCTGGCGAGGGGCGAGGCCTGTTTTTGGCTGCGCCGGCATCGCGACGTAACAAGGAGGCCGTGATGGCCGCAGCGAGAGACCAAGCCGCGCGTATTGTTCGCGCCGAGCCGGATACGGCCGAAGGCGGGTTCGCGCGCGACGTTGCCCCGGCTCCGCTCGAATCGCTTCGTGCTCATCTGGCAGATGAGACTGTCGCGCGCCGCCCCGCCGAGACGCCGGACCGGCCGGCGCCCGATGCGCCGTCCGCAGCGCCGGCGGTCGCTTCCAGTCCCGAGGCGCCGAAACCCGGCAAGCGCAAGCGGGTCTTGATCGGCATCGGCACGCTGCTAGCGCTCGCCATCGCGGCCTATGGCGTGCATTATTTTCTGGTGGGACGCTTTTTCGTCAGCACCGACGACGCCTATGTGCGGGCCAACAATACCACGCTTGGCGCGCGGGTGGCCGGCCACGTCGCAGCCATTCTCCCCGGCGATAACGTGGTGGTGCGGACCGGCGACGTGATCTTCCGAATCGACGACGGCGACTACCGCATCGCGGTCGATGCCGTGCGGACCAAAATCGCGACCCAGCAGGCCACCATCGATCGCATCGGCCGTCAGGTCACGGCATTTCAAAGCGCCGTCGAGCAGGCCAGCGCGCAGCTTGCCTCCGCTGAGGCCGGCCTGAAGCGTGCCGGCCTCGATTACGACCGCCAACAAGCGCTGAGCGCCAAGGGATTCGCCTCACGGGCGACGTTTGAAGTGTCCGAAGCCGGCCGCGATCAGGGGGCGGCGGCGGTGAAATCGGCGCAGGCGGCCTATGACGCCGCCCGCGACAACGTCGAAGTCACCAAGGCGCAGCAGGAGGAAGCCCGCGCGCAGCTTGCGGAACTGCAGACCTCTCTGGCCAAGGCCGAGCGCGACCTCGACTTCACGTCGGTGCGCGCGCCGGTCGACGGCACGTTCTCCAACCGCCTGGTCTCAACCGGCGACTACATCGTGGTCGGGCAACGGCTCGGCAATGTGGTGCCGCTCGATGACGTCTACATCGACGCCAATTTCAAGGAGACGCAGCTCAGGCGCATCCGTCCGGGCCAGCCGGTGACGGTCTCGGTGGACGCCTATGGCCATCGCAAATTCGCAGGCGTGGTCGACAGCATCGCGCCCGCGGCAGGTTCGGTGTTCACGCTGCTGCCGCCGGACAACGCCACCGGCAACTTCACCAAGATCGTGCAGCGGCTTCCGGTTCGCATTCGCGTGCCGAAGGATGTCGCGAGGCAGAACCTGTTGCGCGCGGGCATGTCGGTCTATGCCACCGTCGATACCCACGCCGGCGCTGCGGATGCCGACAACGACGCCGATCTCGACGCGCCGATGATGATCCATCCGCAATAATTGACGGA
The DNA here is from genome assembly GCA_021779635.1 of Pseudomonadota bacterium. The sequence continues at coordinate 1,426 of JAJYAH010000343.1, forward strand.
TCGGGCGGCGCGCCCGGTTCGCGAGCACGTCCTGACCCGAGCAAACCATGGCTGACGCCACCACCGCACCGCCGACGATGATGATGGATGCCGCTGCGGCTCCGTCCGAGCGCATCGCGCCGCGGCGGCTGGTGGCGTTTCTGATCATGGTATTCGGGATGTTCATGTCGATCCTGGACATCCAGATCGTCTCGGCATCGCTCACCGATATCCAGGCCGGGCTGTCGGCGAGCTCGACCGAGGTGTCGTGGGTCCAGACCGCGTATCTGATCGCGGAAGTGATCGCGATCCCGTTGTCCGGATTCCTGTCGCGCGCGCTCGGCACGCGGCTATTGTTCGCGATTTCCGCCTGCGGCTTCACCGGCGCGAGCTTCCTGTGCGGATTCGCCTCGTCGATCGAGCAGATGATCCTCTGGCGCGCGATCCAGGGCTTCCTCGGCGCGGGCATGATCCCGACCGTGTTCGCGTCGGCCTATACGGTGTTTCCGCGTTCCAAATTCTACATCGTCGGCCCGATCATCGGTCTGGTCGCCACCCTGGCGCCGACCATCGGCCCGACGGTCGGCGGCTACATCACCGACGCGATGTCATGGCACTGGCTGTTCTTCATCAACGTCGTCCCCGGCATCGGCATCACCGTCGGCGTGCTGGCGCTGGTCGATTTCGATCAGCCGAATTTCGAGCTGCTCGATCGCTTCGACTGGTTTGGCCTGATCGCGATGGCGGGGTTTCTGGGCTCGCTCGAATATGTGCTCGAGGAAGGGCCTCAATATGAGTGGCTGCAGGATACCTCGGTCGCGATCTGCGCCTGGGTTTGCGGGCTTTCCGCCATCGCCTTCTTCTACCGGGTGCTGACCGCGGAAGAACCGATCGTCGATATCAGGGCCTTCACCGACCGCAATTTCGGTGTCGGCTGCATGATCTCGTTCTGCGTCGGCATCGGCCTCTACGGCCTCACCTACATGTATCCGCGCTATCTCGCCGAAGTGCGCGGCTACAGCGCGCTGATGATCGGCGAAACCATGTTCGTCTCCGGCGCCACCATGTTTCTCGTCGCACCGATCGTGGGGCGTTTGATGCTCAGGATCGACATGCGCCTGATCATCGCGGCGGGCCTTATCATCTTCGCGCTCGGCTCCTGGCAGATGACCTGGATCACCCGCGATTATGATTTTTACGAGCTGCTGGTGCCGCAGATCCTGCGCGGGATCGGCATGATGTTCGCGATGGTGCCGACCAACAATATCTCGCTCGGGACATTGCGGCCGGATCGGGTGAAGAATGCGTCGGGACTGTTCAACCTGACGCGCAATCTCGGCGGCGCGGTGGGGCTCGCGATCATCAATCAGGTGCTGAACGACCGAACCGACCTGCATATCTCGCGCTTGCAGGAACGGGTGAACTGGGGCAACGCGGTTGCGACCGAAACGCTCGACATGTTCACCCAGCGCATGCAGGGCATGGGCGACGCCGCCCTGATGGCGATGAAGCAATTGTCCCAGATCGTGCACCGGCAGGCGGTGGTGATGGGTTATGGTGACGCTTTCTTCATGCTGACGATGTTCTATTTCGGCCTCAGCCTGATGGTCATGCTGCTGAAGAAGCCCGCGATGCTTTCTTCGGAGCCCGCGCATTAAAGCATGATCCGGAAAAGTGGACACCGGTTTTCCGAAAAGATCATGCTTAAACAAAAAGATAGAGCCAGATGGCGATTCAACGAAGAGCCATCTCGCTCTAGGGGCGTGGAATCGCTAATACGATTCTTTGGGCGCAGTGCGCCGAAATCCGCTTCGCTGTGAAAGCGAGTGATTCGTTGCGTTGCCGCGAAATGACGCGATGTGCTGCCAGTTCCGGACCCTCAGGCTAATCCGCAGGGCAAAGGTTCATCGCCAGTTTCGGCAACATCCTTCCCGGCACCGAGCCAGACGGCGCTTCGCCGACATCGTAAGCTCCCATCCTCCGGTAGAACGGAGCCGCATCGGGATCCGCATCGATGGTTAGTCGCGTGGCACCCAGTTCTTTCGCGATGTCGGTAACCCAAACGAGCAGCGCCTTGCCGGCGCCACTGCGAAGCGCGCCGGGCTCGACGAAAAGTTTCAGCAAATCCGCCTCACCATCGACGACTTTTACCTGTGCAACACCGATTGGCTTGCCGTTATGTTCGGCAACTGCGATCGGCGTCAACGCCAAGTCGCGCGGTTCAAACGACAACTCGCGGCGACATGCTTCCATGAATTCCTGGTCGTAGCCCCAGACGGCTTTGGACCTGAAACACAGATCGGAAAGGCTGGACAACTCGGCAATAGTTGGGGCTCGGATCGTCAGAGGCAAGCTAAACCTCCCTGGACTTGAAGGAACAGTTTAGCATTTCAGCTTGCGAACGTCTCTTTGGGTCAAACGCTTCATTTTCGCCGGGAGAGCTTGATTTACGCCAATCGGGATCCGAGCTGCCACTCCCGGTAATTGGCCTCGTGCTCGGCGATGAGATTTTGAAGTACCCGACGTTGTTTTTCGTCGGTCGTTTCCATCAGCCGCTTGTGGAGTAATTTCAAGTTCTCGTCGTAGAGGAACTTATCCATGGTCGATTTCCCTGCATTTAGGGCGGGAGTACGACACTCTCAGTCACCGGAAACAGCCAAAGGCGGGGCGGTGATAGGTAATATTACATACCCATTGTGTCAGGGAGTCGACAAATAAAACGGGGATTTTGCCGGCGCGAGTGGAAAGCAGGGGGCAGGTTGTTCGCGCCGAAGTCCCTTGTTGCGACCGGGGTTGATCCGGCAGCACTCCTGCCACGTCCGCTCATGCCGCCGAGAGCGGCGTTTGAGCCGACATCCCGCTGAGGTGCAATCGCAGCAGGCGCGACCGTCACCGACGCCGTTCTAATTGAGCCTCAGCGGTAGAGGTCGGCACGGGTCGGCGGCACGCCGGAGGGCCCGCGCACACGGCGCGAGGCCAGCGTCTGAAAAATCCCGATGGTGCCTTGCGTAAAGGCGATCGAGACCACGGCGAGATAGGCGATCCACAGCCTGGTCTTCTCGCTACCGACCTCGCGCTCTGCTGCTGCGCGGTTCGCCGAAAGGCGATCGTGCCAGTGCCGGGTGGTGCGGGCATAGTGCTCGCGCCACGCCTCGACGTCGTGCACTTCAAAGCCGTGATGCTCCAGGTTGGCAATCGACATGCCCAGATGATCGAGTTCGCCGCCTGGAAAAATGTAGCGGCCAATCGCGCCGGCGGCTGCCCGGTCGCGTCGGCGGCCTCGACGAAACCGCTCATAGGCCGGCGCGCGCAGCGCGATGGAATGATGAAGATACAGGCCGCCCGGCTTCAGCAAGCGGTTGACGCTCTCGAAGTATGCCCGGTGATTGGCTTCGCCGACGTGCTCGAACATCCCGATCGAGGCGATCTTGTCAAAGCTGCCCTCCACAGCGCTATGGTCGCGCAGTTCGAGCGTCACCCTGTCTGCGAGACCAAGCCGCGCAACCTTTTCCCTTGCATACGCGAATTGTTCCTCTGCCAGTGTTACGCCATGGGCGCGAACGCCGAAGTGCTCTGCGGCGTGACAGACAAGTGCACCCCAGCCGCAGCCGATGTCGAGCAGGCTTTCCCCGGGCTGAAGGCGCAATTTGCGGCAGATCATATCGAGCTTGTCGCGCTGAGCGGTCGCAAGGTCGTTGTTCCAGTCCGTGAAATAGCCGCAGCTGTACACCATCTCCGGATCGAGAAAGAGCGCGTAGAATTCATTGGAGAGGTCATAATGGTAGTGGACGTTCTTCTTGTTGGCCGCTTCGGTCCCGTCGGTTCCCGCCTTGTCGCCGCGGACGGCCTCCAGTGGCCACGGCCCGCCGCGCGGCACGAACAGGAATTTTGTCGTGGCCGCCAGCGCCAGACGCTTGTCGAGAGACTTCATCAGTGTCCTGGTGCGGGCCTTCGGCCGGCGCGCCACGAGATCGAAAAACGATCCGTTGCGGAGGTCGAACCGTGACGTCACCCAGAGATTGAGGAAGGTGTCGACGCTCGGCCGCCGTATCATCGCCGCCACGGCGCCTTCGTCAGCGATCACGAGCGCCAATGCGTCCGCCGGCAGATCGGCCGGCACCGTGGAGCCGTCCCACAGTACGAAGCCGACATCGGGCAGGATGCGCTCGCTGACATGGGTGAGCAAGCGCCTGAATGTATCAAGGCGGCGCGCAGCTTTTCGGTCTGTCGACGCAACGTTACTCATTCAGTAAATCCGATCGGCTCATGTGCTTTGGTCTTTCGTCGCGGCGGCGACAGGCACTTTCGTTTTGTGCCAGACAGAGTAGTGCATTAAGTCGCTCGGAGGCCGTCCCCATCCATGCCCCGCGCTTTCGCGAACTTCCACCTGTCGCCAGCCAACCATACCCACGACTGAGCGCTGCCGCACGATAATCGAAGCCCGCGACGATGCTTGTCGCGGGCCCTTCGCGGCTGCTCCGGTCGATCAATTGGTCGGTCGGGCAAACGCCGGATATTTCAGCTTGCCTTCGGCAATCCTGGCCGGCCACACCGTGACCTGCTTGCCTTCCTGCCATTGAAAGACCATTCCGCTCACATTGTCCGGCCCGTATTTGAGGCCGTGGGTGAACTGATCGTCGCGGCCGTAGAACTGCAGGCGCCCGATCGTTCCGACGTAATCGGTTTTCTCCAGTTCGGCGACCATCTTGTCCGGATCGGTCGAACCGGCCCGCTTGATGGCGTCGGCGAGGATGTAGACGTCGTCATACGCCGTATAGCCGGTATAGGCCGGGTCGGTCCCGAACCGGGCCTTGAAGGTGGCCGCGAAAGGCCTGGTCTTGGGTGTCACCGCGGTCGAGGAGGTCGCAACCGCCAGCGACGGGATGCCTTCGGCCGCGCCATTGGTGTCGCCCCAGAATGTCGGGCTCAGCGCCTGCGCGCTGATGCCGAATATCGGGATCGGCACCTGCTGGTTTTTCCATTGCACGGTCGGCTGCACGCCGACATGCGAGATGCCGGTCACGATGACGTCCGGCTTCTTTGCCTCGATCTGGTTGAAGATCGGCGTGAAATCCGTGGTGTCCGGCGAGAAGCGGATATGATCGAGCACCTTCAATCCTGCTTTGGGCAGGCACTCCTCATAGCCGACATCCAGCGGCTTGGTCCACGCTGCGTCCTCGCTCATGATCACGGCGGTTTTCATTTTCATGCCGTCGACCAAAAGGTCTTTCGCGGCATCGCAAACCGCGAGCGCCTGCACCGCCGAGGTCAGATAGCCATGGAAAGTGTATTTGTTCTTGTCATAGTCGGTATGGATCGGACGGGTGATTTCGTTGCTGGCAGCACCGGGTGTGATCAGCGGCATGTGAAGCCGCGCCGCCCATGGCTCCAGCGCCAGCACGACCTCGCTGATATAGCTCGCTATCACCGCGCTCACCTTGTCGTCGGAGACCGCGCGTTGAAAGGCCCGCACCGAATCGGCCGACGAACTCTTGTTGTCGTACGAGACGATCTCGATCTTGCGGCCGTCGACGCCGCCCTTGGCATTGATTTCGTCGGCGGCGATCTGGGCCCCGCCCGGTGTTGCCGCACCGGCGATCGACTGGATCTCGGCGATGACGCCGATCTTGATCGGCTCCTTGGACTCTGCCGACGCCGGCGACCCCGAGCCGGCGGCGATGCCGAGCGCGGCCGTCGCCATCCAAAAATGCGCGAATTTGAGGCCTGGTCTAGCCATGCAAGCTGCTCCCTATTTCGATCCGTCTTGCTGACGGCTTGACCGAAGCTCAACACAGGCCCCTGGCCAAATCAAACGAAAGCGCTCGATGAGTTGCGGCGCAAATGCGGCAAGTGCCTTGCAAATTCAAGTGCCTTGCAATTTTTTCATTTCATGCGCGCCGGACGACGGGCGACGGAAT
>JAJYAH010000344.1 GCA_021779635.1 Pseudomonadota bacterium
CCTTGGGTCTGAAGCGCATGACCGACCCCTGCAGGCAGGGCCAACTGGTCGATAAGTGTATCGTCGGGCAGTGCTGTCTCGGATTGCGAGGGTGCTCCTTGTGCCCCGGTGCCCCGCGTAGAAAAGCTGACAAAGCCCTATCCGGGAATTGGGTTGGTGTCTGATACTCCTGTGGCCATTCAGTGGAACGAATGCGGCTGCAATGCGCGCGCTCAAGACACTGCGGCAGCCCGAACGAAGGCGAAGCGAATCCCCATTGCCCGGGACCTTCCGGCGCCGCCGGATAGATCGATGATGCGCGGGGACATGCTGCATTATTTCTCCGAATTGACGGCGCGGCAGACCGTTGGGTTTGGTGGCACCAAAGCTTAGCGATGCCATGGTCGAAAAGAAGCAGCGGCACCGTGGAGCCGCAAACCGGCCCGGCCGCTATTCACCCGCTTGAAATGGGAGACGCCAGGCGGAACACGTATTTTCGTCATCGATCAGGATCAAACGCGCTTCCTTGCCATAAGCAAATTGTGCAGAATAGCTTCCGTTTCAATCTTGGAGGAGTGAGATGCGAAGTTTGAAACTGGTGTTAGCCGCCGCTTGGGTCGCTGGTGCGGGAATTGTCGCAACAACGAACGCGGCTGGAGCTCGGGATTACGTCGTAACCGCACCCGATTGCGTTCCTCCTCCTCCGTTGCCGCGATGGTATTACGTTTACTATCCTAACTACTTCGTTCCAAACTGGGAGCCGTTCTTCAGGCATCATGCTTACAGATACGGTCCGATAGTTATTTGCTCGGCGATTGCGACGCCGCCGTATATTTCATCAAAGTACTAGAGCGAGATGGCTCTTCGTTGAATCGCTATCTCGCTCTATCTTTTTGTTTAAGCATGATCTTTTCGGAAAACCGGTGTCCACTTTTCCGGATCATGCTTTAGCTCCGCGTTCAGCCGCAGGCGGGTGCTTTATTTGCTTCGCGGCGTTGCCGTTTCCGTCGACCCGATGTCGCTGCACGGTGATTATCGTCGGGATACGCGGGCCCATCGTAAGCCTCCGGTGAGGACCGCCTTCCGGTCGGCAACTTTGGCTGCGATAGTTTGCTGATTGATTTGCAAGCAAATGAGCAAACGTGAGCAAGGTTTCGGTTCTGTCGGGTCCAGAGCGGCGTCGGCGCTGGACGACGCTTGAGAAGCTTCGGATCGTCGAGGAAAGCCAGGCGCCTTCGGCCAGCGTCGTCGATGTGGCACGCCGGCATGATGTGCATCCCAATCTGCTGACGGTTTGGCGGCGAGAGGCCCGGGCGGGTTCATTGGGAGCCGTGAGGGCGCCGCGGCAGGAGAACGAGGTGCAATTTGCGTCCGTCTCGGTTGCGCCGGAGCCGCCGGCGCGGGTGGGTCGTGCCGGAACTGACGGAACGATCGAGATCGCGTTTTCCAGTGGAGTGCAGCTTCGCATCACGGGCGCGGTCGATCCCGCGACGTTAGCGGCGGCGGTGGCTGCGCTGTCGGGTGGACGAGCCCGATGATTCCGTTGCCGAGCGGGGTGCGGGTGTGGCTTGCCACCGGCCATACCGATATGCGGAAGGGCTTCGCCAGCCTGGCGCTTCTGGTGCAGGAGGTGCTGAAGCGGGATCCGCTGGGCGGCCATCTGTTCTGCTTCCGAGGCCGGCGCGGCGATCTGTTGAAGGTGATCTGGCATGACGGCCAGGGAGCCTGTCTGTTCACCAAGCGTCTGGAACGCGGCCGGTTCCTGTGGCCGGGCGTGGCCGACGGCGTCGTGACGATCTCACCGGCGCAACTCGGCTATCTGTTGTCCGGGATCGACTGGCGCCATCCGCAGGAGAGCTGGCGTCCGACCTCGATGGGATGAGGATTCTGCTTGCGGCGGTCGATGGATATGATTCCATCGGACCGTGACCGACACATCTGAATCGCTCCCCACCGATCTTGCTGCCGCGCATGCGATGATCATCGCCGAGCGCGCTGCGCGGGTTGAGGCGGAAGCGCTGGCGGCAAGCGCGCAAGCGGCGGCGGTGAATGCCGAGGCCGACGCCGCCAATGCGAGAGCGGACCTGTCGAGCACGGAAGCGCTGATCAGCCACTACAAGCTCGAGATCGAGAAGCTGCGGCGCCAGCTTTATGGCACCCGTTCCGAACGCACGGCACGCCTGCTGGAGCAAATGGAGCTTCAGCTCGAGGAACTGGAAGCAACCGCCACCGAGGATGAACTGGCGGCCGAGCAGGCAGCGACGAGGGCTCAGACCGTCCGATCGTTCCAGCGCAAGCGGCCGTCCCGTAAGCCATTCCCCGATCATCTGCCGCGCGAGCGTGTGATGATCCCGGCGCCAGCCAGCTGCCCCTGTTGCGGCTCGGACCGGCTGTCGAAGCTTGGCGAGGACATCACCGAGACACTGGAGGTGGTTCCGCGCCGGTGGAAGGTGATCCAGACCGTGCGCGAGAAGTTCTCCTGCCGGGCCTGCGAGACGATCACGCAGCCGCCGGCGCCCTTCCACGTGACGCCGCGCGGCTTCGCCGGGCCGAGCCTGCTGGCGATGATCCTGTTCGAGAAGTACGGCCAGCATCAGCCCTTGAACCGGCAGAGCGAGCGCTATGCCCGGGAAGGCATCGATCTGAGCCTGTCGACGCTGGCCGACCTGGTCGGTGCCTGCACGACCGTGCTGCAGCCGCTGCACGCGCTGATCGAGGCGCATGTGCTCGGTGCCGAGCGCCTGCATGGCGATGATACAAATGTGCCGATCCTGGCGAAGGGCAAGACCATCAAGGGACACATCTGGACCTATGTCCGCGACGACCGCCCCTTTGGCGGCCGGGCGCCGCCGGCGGCGCTGTATTATGCCTCACGCGACCGGCGGCACGAACATCCCCTGCGGCATCTGAAGGCGTTCAGCGGCATCCTGCAGGCGGATGCCTACAACGGCTACAACGAGCTGTACGATCCCGCGCGCGCGGAGGGACCGATCACATCGGCGCTGTGCTGGGCCCATGCCAGAAGGCAGTTCTTCGAACTGGCGGACATCGCCGCCAATGCAAGGCGAGGCAAGAATGCTGGAGCAATCTCGCCGATCGCGCTGGAGGCAGTCAGACGCATAGATGCCCTGTTCGAGATCGAACGCGGAATCAACGGCGTTGCTGTTGCCGAGCGATTGCGCATCCGCAAGGAGCAAAGCGCGCCGCTGCTGGAGGCACTCGAAGCCTGGCTGCGCGAGCAGCGGGGCCGCCTGTCGCGCTCGGCCTCGGTCGCCGAGCCGATCGACTACATGCTCAAGCGATGGGATCGGTTCGCGCACTTCATCAAGGACGGCAGGATCTGCCTGACCAACAACGCAGCCGAGCGGGCCTTGCGCGGTTTTGCCCTGGGCCGTAAATCCTGGCTGTTCGCCGGCTCGGATCGAGGTGCCGAGCGTGCTGCCGTCATGGCCACCTTGATCATGACGGCCAAGCTCAACGACATCGACCCACAGGCCTGGCTTACCGACGTGCTCGCTGGAATCGCCAACCTCCCTCAGGGACGGCTTGATGAACTGCTGCCATGGAATTGGAGCGCCCATGTCCGGACTGTCGCGCCACATCAAGCAGCTTGACGAGGAACTGCTCGCCCTTGGCGAAGAAGCGATGCTGCTCGAAGAGCTTGATGGCTTCATCGCCGGCCTGCTGGCCTGTCCGGAGCTGATCATGCCAGGCGACTGGCTCCCGCTCGTATGGAATGAGGACAGCGCCGACCAGCAGCCAGTCTTCGAAGACCTTGACCATGCCAACCGTGTTCTCGGTCTGGTCATGGAGCATTACAACGACATCGCGCGCACGTTGATGGAGCGCCCCGACCGCTATAGCCCGTTGTTCTCCATCGACACCCGCAACGGCGATATCCTCTGGGAACTCTGGATCGAGGGCTTCGAGAAAGCCGTCGCGCTACGCCCGGCAGCCTGGACGAAGCTGCTCGACGCCGACGTGGATACGGCGGCGGCGATGAGCGGAATGCTGCTGCTCGCCGACATCGCTCGGGGAGAAAAGGAGGTCGACGACCGTGACACGATCCTGGCGGCGGCACCCGACAAGATCGCCGACTGGGTCGTCATCCTCAACGAATGGCGCCTTGTAAACACCCAGCCTGTGCAGGACACCGACCCAAGGGTCGTCACAGTCCCGAGGAAAAAGGTCGGTCGAAACGAGCCGTGCCCATGCGGCTCAGGCAAGAAATACAAGAAATGTTGCGGGCTCAACTAATCGGCATCGCGGCCCTCACCGGAGGCTTACGGCCCATCTTGGCGCCATCTTGTCGGTTGTGAACATGCATTCGATGCTGGCGCGGCCGGAGTTGTTCTCTCGTTGCCAAGCGGCGATTTTCTCGGCGCTATTAGGCAGCGGGCGGCGGAGCAATGCCCCAACTGCGTGCTGCCGCCTCAGATCGCTGTGGTCAGGTCTGGATATTCAGGCCAGCGCACGCGCTGCGGAGAATGTGGTTAAGCCCTGACCCATAGTACCCAGGAACCGCGCGTTCAAAGTAGCATTGATCCTGCGGTGGATCATGAGGCTCTCGTAGGACCGAGGCCCTCTGCCGAAGTCGGCGGACCGGCAGTCCGACTGCATTTCACGGCGGATTCGCCGACGTACCGGCGAAGTTCTGGAAAATCCGCGCGTGCGATGATCTTGGTCACGTCGGGCGCGGACAAAATGTTTTGCTCGAACGCTGGTTGATGGCGGGTAGAAACGTCGTACAGGTGATGTTGGCTGATTGGCTTTGCCGAAAACTCGCGGATACATTCGTCAAGGGTGCCCTCAAGAACCATGTTGGGAGCGGTCCCATCAGCGGGACTAACCGGCTCGCCCTTGATTGAAGGCCATTTTCTCAGCGCGGAGGGTGCGTCATATCGAATGGGAACGTCGGGATTGATCATGTCGTCCTTTGGGTGGGAGTGCCCTGGTTCGGGGCATGGTCGGCGGTAGCAGGAACTTGGGCGAACGTTTAGAGCGGATTGGCGGCTTCGCTGAGGCGTCGACTCGTCGGGAGAGCAGATGGGGGCTGGGCGCCTGGGACATCGCATGGTGTGACTGGCGGCGGCCGATCAACGCCAGTCGTGTTTAAGGCCGGCTTCGAATTGCTCGTTCGCCTGCTCCACCAGTATCTCGCGTTCGAGGGACAGCTTTGAGAGCGTCGGATGCAGCCACGGTTCGGTTGATTGGAATTTGCGGTCGATCTCCTCGATGCGCTTGAGGATCGCTTCGCGTGTGACCGTTTTTGTTTCTGCATCAAGCGCGCCGCCGCCATGTGCCGGCCGGTCCTGGATCAAATCCAGTTCATCTTGAAGCTCGGCGGCAATCGCTAAAAGCCCGTCCCGCCCTTCCTGACTGCACATCGCCGCCGCAAAGCGTTCGGCCCGAGCAATCCGGTTAAGCAGAGACACGATGTGAGGGGGGAGTTCGGTATCATCCATTCCAAGAAGTAACCCCGACCGCAATGGCCCTATCTGGAACCGAGCTGAGGCCGTCGCCTTTAGGTCCGTCATATGCCTCCGGACTGTCTGCCGAGAATTGGACATCAGCGCGGCGGCGACGAGGCGGCCGATTGGCAGCGTCGTCAAGGCGTCGCTCGGGCGAGGCGATATTGCGCGTCGCTCGACGCGTTGGTTACCGGACGTGTAACGATTGATTGGTCGCGACAATCACAAGCGCACCGATCATCCGCTCAGGAGCACGAAAATTCGAACTTTGGTCGCGATGGCCCAACCCGATAAAAGCAAACCGCATTTTCGAATAACTTGGATCGCGATATTTCGCACTCGGCCAGCGATGCGATTTCCACTAGCGCTTTTATTGCGGCATGCTTTGCGCTGACTTCGTGGTTCGCATGTGGCAGGGGGTTGGCGGCTCTTGCCCGGATGACCGGCGTGAGCAGTCGGGATACTCGCCTGAGCAGAAATATGCAGCGCGGGCTGTGATCCCGACCCTTTTTGCCCGGATAGCTCTGAAGAAACGCCCGGATCGGAACTCAGCGGCAACAAAGTAGTTAGAGGGAAGATGATTTCGTTCCGCCTCGGCCGGAGGAGGTAAGGATGGCTACCCGTCTACCGTGGAACCTAGCCATTTCAATGTTCGTCGCACTAGTGCCAATGAGCGTGGCGCTCGCGGGAGGCCGGGGCGGCGGTCCCCAAGGCGGAGTTGGCACATCACTTAGCGGGTCCAGCGGTTTCGGCCGGGCAGTCGGTGGCGGACCACCAGCCGGAGCGGTCGGCGGGGGACCACCTGCAGGCTTGATTGGGGGCGGGGTTGCCCCAACAAATACAAACCCGGCCTCCACCTCCAGTGCGGGACCTCTGAGTCCGACAATAGGCGGCGCGCCGGGTACTTACACAGGAGTTCCGCCAGCTCCAGCCTTGGATATCTCTTCCGGCGGCCTGCCTCCTGGCAGCACCGATAACGCCTCGCCCCCCGCGACTGGGCAGGCACAGCCGCCCGTGGCACGGAAACCAGTTGAAGGTGTCGCAGAAGGGCCGCCACCAACGACGACTGGCTTGGCGGTGCTCGCTGCGGACGGCGTTTCTACCCGGATCGTTGCGGCGCGTCCCTGTGGACTTGCCGCGCATGAGACCGATGGAACCACGACGTGCATCGGAATATCAAAGCGGTAGGGTCTTTTGGGGCTCGCACCGCGCTTCTGTGAACCTTGCTCGCTTCATCTGTCCGTCCTTCTGCAGGCCGGACTCTAGCTCCTCGTGGAGGAAAAACTTAGTGGCAGGTCACACTCTCTAAACCGTAATTGTGAGGGTTTTTTGAGTGGGGCAATTGTGGGGTCTAAAAAATGATGACAGCCTATCGAGTCGCCGGGAGATTGCTGCAGCTATGAAATTGAACTGCTAACGTCAGGCGGCGATGGGTAGGCCTTCGGCGGCACTTTATTGGTCACCGAAAGGTTCTCGATGAGCAGATATGTGAGAAGGCTAACGAAGTAGCAGACCTGGATCACTACGGCTGCTAGAACAAACGCCAGTATGCCGCGGCCTAAACCCTGTTCCTTCCCTAACCACCATGCCGAGGCAGCGATCAGAAGTGTTGCTGGGATAAGTGCGTACGCACGGACAAGCCGTCCTAAAAATAGACCGCTTATGCCGCTCGCTACTATCAGCCAGATCAACTCGGGTCTCCTTTTTAAGTTGCCTCCACCGCGTCTTGTTCTGGACTATTTTTGGCCGCATTTCAACACAAAGGTCACAAAAACGTTAACTGGCATAGGCGACCGTTAGTTGTGAGCTTTCAATAGGTTGTCCATCCGGTCCCGACCGGAGAAGC
>JAJYAH010000345.1 GCA_021779635.1 Pseudomonadota bacterium
CGTCATCGCTATTTCCAGCAGGCGCTTTGCGCCGTGCGGGAGCTTCGCACTCTCTTCAGCCGCCTTATCGGCCAGGCCGACCGCGTCGAGGATCGACCAAGTGCGCTCGTTGACATCAGCCAGACGATAGGCGTCAAAGAACAGGCTGAGAAGGCCGACAGCCGGCGCTTGGACGGCGACGCGCACATTTTCGAACACCGTCAAATGCTCGAATATCGACAATATCTGAAAGGACCGACTGATACCGCGTCGCGCGCGAACGTGGACAGGCAACCGTGTGATGTTCGCCCCTTCAAAATATATACTTCCTCCGTTCGGTTGCGTAACGCCGGCGAGCATGTTGAAGAACGTTGTCTTTCCCGCTCCATTCGGACCTATCAAACTGTGAAGGACGAATGGATGCACCTCGAGATTCACCTCGGCAGCCGTGACAAGGCTGCCGAATTGCTTTGATAGCCGGTGAACCGAAAGGACCGGATTCGCTCGCTCCATTTTAGGCGCGCGACTATCATAGGGTCGAATTCTCGCCGGCCGCGGCGGGACGTCTTCGCGGGTGAGCGTCCGATTTTTATAGCGAAATATCTGCTGCGCCAGCCCATGCAGCCCTTCCGGGGACAATAATGCAAACAACATTATGATTGGTGCGAAAATCAGCCACCAATTTTCAGTGAGAGCTGAAAGTCGATCCTGAAGCAGGATGAAGGCCATAGCACCCCATAAGGGTCCAAGAAAATGATGGACGCCACCGAGTACGGCCATCAAAAGGCTGTCGCCCGAATGCTGCCAGCTCAGGTTATCGGCATAAACGCCTTGAAGCTGAAACGTCAGCAAAGCGCCGCCGCAACCAACCGCGGCCGCCATTAGCACCATGGCCCCGAGACGCATTCTGAAGACGTTGTAGCCGACAGCCTGCGCCCGTTGCTCGTTGTCACGCACGGCCTGTAACGCGCGCCCGACCGGCGTATGAGCAAGATGCCACAGAAACCACACTCCTGTGAGAACGACGATGCATACGAATGCGTGATAGGAGTTTTCCGACACAAATGCGGTTCGCCGGATGCCCTGCATACCGTTTTCGCCGCCTGTCACCTCTGTCCACTTGAACGCAAGTTCAAATGCAATCTGAGAAAACGCAAGCGTCAGAAGCGAGAAATACAGGCCGCGCCGGCGCAATATGATCGCTCCGATCATCAGTCCGAGCAGCGTGGAAAACGCTATCGAGGCGGCTACGACACGAAGTTCGCTACCTAGTCCAGCCTTGAAAAAGAACGCCGCTGCGTAGCTGGCACATCCGAAAAAGACCGATGCGCCGAAGGGTACCAGTCCCGTATATCCGACAAGCAAATTCACGCCCATGCCATACAACGTATAGATAGCGATTTGGGTAATTAGCGAAATTGGCGCGCCAATCACTGTCCACATCGCGGACAATGCGCAGAGCAGGGCTGCTGCAAGAATGACGGGATGACCGGCAAGCGAACGCACGTTCATTCGAACCGCTCCCAGCGTTCGCCGAACAATCCACGAGGCCGAACGAGCAGAACGATTGCCATCAGTATATACATCGACGCGCTAGACCACTCCGGGGCGAACTGAACCGTAATGGACGTAACGACGCCGACCATTAAACCCGCGACGATAGCGCCGACGTAGGAGCCTAAGCCGCCAAGCGTCACTATGACAAAAGCAGGCATAATTGCGCCAGCCGACATAGATGGATTGATTGTCCACAGGGGGCCCGCGAGCATGCCTGCGAGACCGGCCAGCAGGCAGCCGAGCCCGAAGACGCCGGTGAGGACAGCAGGCAGATTGATTCCGAGCAATCCCACCATCTCCGCGTCGCGTGATCCTGCGCGGATAATCCTCCCATAAGGAGTCAGGGCCATGAAGGCCCAGAATGCAACCAACGCGATTACGGTTACGACGAGAACAGTCAGCCGATAGATCGTGATCAAAATCGGCCCATAATCGACGAACCCGGCAAAAGCTTTTGGCGCACTGAACGGAATCGGCGCGCCGCCGAAGACGAGTCGTAAGATCGCCTCGATCAAGAGTGCCAGCGCAAACGTAAAGATGAGACTGACGAGCGGCTCTTTGTCGTAGAGACGTCGGACGAGTGTCAACTCGACGAGAATGCCGATGACGCCGACCAGTACCGGTGCCGCAAGGGCCGCAATCCAACCAAATTCCCGTGTGAGCGTCAGCGCGAGGTATGCACCTATGGCGAAAAAAGCACCGTGAGCGAAATTTACAATCCCGAGCATGCCGAAAATGATCGATAGACCCACGGCTATAAGGACATAGAGAAAGCCCAACACCAAGCCATTCGCCGCCTGTGAGATAATCATGTCAATCATGGCTATGACCGCGCTTGATACGTTTCCGTCATATATTCTTGCTTTGGAGCCCGCGAACTTCCCGGGAAGGTGACCGCAGGCTGTATCCGATGGGAGTGAATGGTCGACGTGACCTAATCGATTGACTGCGCCATTCGGCGCTTCAGCCCGGGCACGAACAACGAGATGCGCCTACAAGCCGACAACAACCGACTTCGTTTCGGTGAAAGATTCGATGCCCTCGACGGCGTTTTCTCTGCCCCAACCTGATTGCTTGTATCCGCCGAAGGGGACAGCATTCTCGAGGGGCCCGCCATTAATGCGAACGAACCCGGCCTTGATCTTCTTTGCCATCTTGTGCGCCACGCCGAGATTTTGGGTCCAGATATAAGCCGACAGGCCGTAGGTCGTGTCATTCGCCTGGGCCGCTATCTCATCGAGCGATTCGTCGTCGAACGATGCTGCACAAAGCACTGGACCAAATATCTCTTCCTGACGCACTGTCATGCTTGCGGTGGTCTCGGTCAGAACCGTCGGCTTCACAAAGTAGCCAAGTCGATCAATCCTGTCGCCGCCCGCCACCACAGACGCACCTGCCTGCTTTCCGGAACGAATGTATCCGACGACGCGGTCCAATTGCTCTCGAGAGACAAGAGGGCCCATTTCTGTGCCCTGTTCCACCCCCGACCCAACTTTCAGATTGTCCGCGTATCTCGTGACAACTTCGATCACCTGATCATATACCTTGCGATGTGCAAACAATCGCGAGCCAGCCGCGCACACTTGGCCGGCGTTGCCAAAGATGAAGCGAGCGACTCCCGTCGCTGCCGTCGCGAGGTCAGCATCTGGAAAAACGATAACCGGCGACTTGCCACCGAGCTCGAGCGACACGCGCTTGAGATTACCGGTAGCCGCCTTGACAATCAGGCGGCCAACTTCCGTCGATCCCGTGAACGAGACTTTATCGACTCCAGCGTGCTCGACGAGGGCTGCGCCAGCTGTCTCGCCAAATCCGGTGACTATGTTGATCACGCCTTCGGGAAAGCCGACCTCGGCTGCCAGTTCGCCTAGTCGTAGGGCTGTCAGAGGAGTTTGCTCCGCGGGTTTTAGGATAATAGTACAACCTGCTGCCAGCGCTGGCGCCATCTTGGTAGCAGCCATCATTAGCGGATAGTTCCAAGGCACAATCAGCGCCGCGACCCCTACGGGCTCCCGCAGAGTGTAAGCGTGCCATTCCCCTGGCGCAGACAGATCCATCGTGCGGCCGGACATTTTCGTGGCCCACCCCGCGTAATAGCGGAACCGGTCCGCGGCCCCCGGTACATCCTGGGTTCTAGCAGCCCTGAGCGGCTTGCCGTTGTCCAAGGTCTCCAGAAGAGCGAATTCGTCGGCATGACTTTCGATCGCGTCGGCGAGTTTGAACAGCAACTTCGCCCGCTCAACCGGCTTGGCGCGCGACCATGGACCGGAGTCGAAAGCACGTCGTGCGGCTCGCACCGCAAGGTCGACGTCCGTCGCACCACCCGCCGCTACCTTTGCGATCAGCTGCTCGGTCGCGGGATCAACGACTTCGATTTCCTCACCTGCGAATGCTTGCATCGACTTACCATCGATCTGCAGCCCATGCTGCTTGGTCAGAAACTCGGAGACTTCCTTTCCACCCTTAGACGCTTGAATCAGATCGTTCATTGCCTTGCCCTTCACGATCACACCAACTCGCCTGACGAAATAAGTAACGTTCTGAAAAGAGGACTCTGGATCTAGAGTTCTCCGAGAAGACAGCCGATCTCGGCCTGTGAGCCGTACATCGGATCGAGGTCGGCGGCCGACTGTGGAACAGTGCGTAGAAGCTTCATCATGTCCCATTGGTCGCCCTCGGGAGCGCGACCCTCAAGCACCTTCACTCCACGAATGAGCTGGTGGTCCCAACTACGATAGTAAATAGGAAGACCGCCTGCCTGAAGCCTTAGCGACTCCAACGCCTTCACTATAGATGGACCGTCTGTCGCCTTCGATTGCTCGATCGCCGCGAGGAGCATGCGCATAGTGAGCCATCCCTGCCACGCCTCACTCGGCGGAGGTCTTTTGACTCTCGCGGTCCACAACTTCACAAACTCGTCCTCGTCAGCGGAGTTCGACGGATCAGAGTAATGCCACTGTTTGGCATAGATTCCGACTGCGGCAGAAGGTCCGACTGCCCACATCGCTGCATCGGTCACAACCGGCGCCGCGATTGCAATCTTGTCCTTAAACCCGAATTCATTCCACTGCTTAAGTAGGTTGTTGAAGTCCACGCCTCCGATTCCAACAATTACGGCATCTGGCTTCGCGGTCCGAATCTTTAGAAGGAAACTTGAATAGTCGGAGGTGTTGACTGGCACGTCGTCCCGACCTACTTCCTGCCCGCCGGCCGCCTTGAGTAACGCACTCATCGACGCGTAGGTGTCCTGCCCCAACGCGTATGCGGCAGACAAGAAGTACCATTTCTTGCCCTTTTCGAGCACGATCGGGGCGATCGCGCGCGAGCCGACCGGAATAGTCAATTGAGTACGAAATGTATACCTATTACATTCCTTGCCGGTGATCTCGCGAGCCGCGCCGGCGACGACGAGCAGCGGTGTCTTTGTGCGCGTTGCAACCGACTCCATCGAAAGCGAGGACGCGCTATTGCTGCCGCCGATGATAGCTGAAACCTTGTATTCCTCCACCAAGCGCGAAAAATTTTGCTGCGCGCTCTGCGGACTAGGTTCGTCGAGCCAAACTACTTCCGCTCGGTGGCCCATGACCTTGCCGCCTGCTTGCTGCAATGCGAGTTGCGCCCCATTCGCTTCATTGCTGCCCGATTCGGCGAATGGACCGGTTTTTGCGAGAACGAGACCAATCCTGATCGGTCCATCGTCCTGGGCGAGCGCGGCAACTCCACTTAAAAGTAAAGCGCCTGCAATTCCGAGAGCTTTCTTTAGCATCTACACCTCCCGATTCCCTCATTTGTTCAAGCAGCGGTCGCGGCTTCTCGGCCGCAAGCTCCGCATTTCAAGATGAAGTCCGCGACTCGCTCGCCAATCATCATCGAGGGCGCCGCCGTATTGCCCCCGATGATCGTGGGCATTATCGAGGCGTCGGCGACACGTAGACCCTCGACCCCATAAACCCTCAGACTAGAATCCACGACCGCATCCGCGTCGGTGTTCGGCCCCATTTTGCAAGTGCCGACAGGATGGTAGGCGGTGTTGACCTGTCGACGTACGACCGATTCCAGATCGATGTCATCGACAATCGACTGCCCCGGTTCTATTTCGGACCCGCCAAATCGTGCTATGGCTGACGCCGAAAAGATACGCCGCGCCTCACGAACCCCCCGCATCAGAGTTTCTACGTCGGCAGCCGTTTCCAGAAATTTTGGAATCAAAATCGGCTTGTCATTGGGATCGGACGATGCGAGTTCGATGCGGCCGCGGCTTTCGGGACGAAGAAGCTGTACCAGAACCACGAAGCCGTGATCCCTCGGGATGGTCCGGGCATTGCTTTTCAACCCCGTGAGAAACGTCATTTGAATGTCCGGGCGATCGAGGTGTGGCAGGGTACGGACGAACCCGCCCGCTTCTGCGACGTTCGATGCGATCATTCCCGTTCTCCCGAAAGCGTACTGAAAGGGACTGAGCGCCATCCGCAACGCGGACTTTGGCGACAAAGCGTAACTCGTCGCTGTCGGATCGGTCGACGACACATATACTGTCGGGTGGTCTTGCAAATTGAGCCCAACGCCACGCAGATCGACGACCGGGTTGATTCCATTACGCGCGAGGTGAGCGGCCGGCCCGATGCCAGAAAGCATCAGCAACTGGGGAGAGTTGATTGCTCCGCCGCTGAGTATGATCTCCTGAGACGCCGTCAGAACACGTCTCTGTCCACTCATCGAGACGGTGAGCCCTCTGGCGCGCATTCCCTGGAGCTCGATCCGCTCGACCAACGTATCCGAGTAGACGGTGAGGTTCTTCCTTCTAATCACTGGGTGCAAGAATGCGCGGGAAGCGCTGAGGCGGATGCCGTTTCGCTGGTTGACCTCGTATAGGCCGTAGCCATCTTGCGTTTCACCATTGAAATCGTTGTTGCGTAGATGTCCAACTTGAATGGCTGCCTCTACGAACGCGTGCGACAACGGATTGCTGGATTTTGGGCGAACGACGTCTAACTCCCCGCCGACTCCATGGTGCTCCGTTGCGCCATCGTGCTTGTTCTCCTGCCGTCTGTAGACCGGCAGGACGTCGCTATATCCCCAACCATCGTTGCCGAAGGCTGCCCATTCGTCATAGTCCAAACAATGCCCACGAATATAGACGCTGCCGTTGACGGACGTGGAGCCCCCGAAGAGTTTGCCGCGTGGGCAGCCAATCGCTCGGTTTCCGACGCCGGGACCGCCTCCGAATACATGCTGCCAATTGTATCGCGCATGCGGCAGCAGCAAGATGTTACCGATTGGTACGGCCGTCTTAAGGCTGACTGGAAATTTCAGATCAGACGGCCCTGCTTCAACCAGAGCAACGCGCACGGCAGGATCAGCCGATAGGCGATTGGCGACAACGCAGCCGGCGGCACCGGCGCCCACGACTATGAAATCGTACCCATCCGAGCGGATTGTCATTGCGTCGCTCCCCTGCTCGCACTTCCGGGCCGCAGCGCCCCAGACCTGGCGACGATGCCCGAACCACACTCAGCCAATAAACGGTCGCCGCATCTCGCTCGATGGGCACCCGTATAAGCAAATGACGGCGTCCACAATTCCTCGGCACTTGCTCGAAATGCCGGAAGCGCTTCCACTGATTCGCCACCCATTACGTTCTCGATGCAGCTCATGCCGACCATCCCGAGGAGTGCTATTCGCTCGACGGCGGAATCAGTTTTGCCCGCGCATAGTTTGACAGGTTTGCCGAAGGGGCGG
>JAJYAH010000010.1 GCA_021779635.1 Pseudomonadota bacterium
GAAAAAAGGCCACATCAATACCGAAACCATGCAGAAGAAGGTCTGCACGATGGCGCAGAAAAGACCGGCTGGCCCGAGCCTGAGCGAGGCGTTGGGCTCTGCGGTGGCACTTCCGGAAGCCACGCCCAAGAAGAAGGGCGGCAGCGCGTTTGATACCCTGACCGGCAACGTCCTCACCCGATGACCGGCGCCGTCCAACTTCGGAAGCCGGGCACTCCCTTCATATGAGCGGCGCGGCCGCCCGCGTTGCTGACGCGACCGGCAACTGGGTCGACACCCGCGCGCCGATGTGGTCGCGGCCCTATTTGCGGCTCGCCCGTTTCGACCGGCCGATTGGGTCCTGGCTGCTGCTGATGCCGTGTTGGTGGTCGGCGGCGCTGGCCGCCGGCGTCAGCGGCGACATCAGCCAATTGCCTCGCTTCATCGCACTATTTTTTTTCGGCGCATTTGTCATGCGCGGCGCCGGCTGCACCTGGAACGACATCACCGATCGCGATCTCGACGCCCTGGTCGAGCGGACGCGGTCGAGGCCGATTCCGGCGGGTCAGGTCAGCGTGCGGCAGGCGGCCGCCTTTCTTGTCGTTCAGGCGCTGATCGGTCTGGCGGTGCTGCTGCAATTCAATCGATTTGCAGTAGCGACCGGCATCGCCTCGCTGGTGATCGTTGTGGTCTACCCGTTCATGAAGCGGATCACCTGGTGGCCGCAGATCGTGCTAGGGTTGGCATTCTCGTGGGGTGCGCTGATGGGATTTGCCGCGACGCTCGGACGGATCGATGCCACCGCGCTTTTGCTCTACGCCGGCTCGATTGCCTGGGTGATCGGCTACGACACCATCTATGCGCATCAGGACATCGAGGATGACGCGCTGATCGGCATCAAATCGACCGCGCTATTGTTTGGCGCGCGCACGCGCCCGGCGCTGACGGCATTTTACGCAACGGCCGTCGCGCTGATCGGTGGCGCGTTGTGGCTCGCCGCGGCGCGATGGCCGGCATGGATCGGCCTTGCCGCGTTCGCTGCGCATCTGGTCGGGCAGATTGTCCAGCTCGATATTTCGGATCCGGCGCTGTGCCAGCGGATTTTCAAATCCAACCGCGACGCCGGATTGCTGTTGCTCGCCGGATTGCTGGCCGATGCGCTGATGCGGGCCGGTTAAGCGACTGTCATCCCGGGTTGCGCGAAGCAATTTGCGCCCCGGGATAACATCGGAATGGTTGGCGGCGGATCAGTATCAATCCCTTGCGATGATCTCGCGCTCGCCCTGGTGGGTGTTCGCGGGATTGAGCAGATCGCCGCCGCGCCGCCGTACCAGGAATTTCGGACGCCGCGCCCGGATCGCGTTGTGACGCCGGCGGCGTTGCGCCGGTTCGGGCGCCTTGTCTTCCGGCAATTGCGGCAGCCCAAAGATGTCGCTCCACAGCTGCCAGGCGGTCGCGATCTCATCGCGGTCTGAACTCACGCATAACGGGATCGTCAGCGACGGATCGCGGTGCGCCAGAACGAGCATCTGGGCATCGTCGATGCCGCGCAGCGCAACGCCGAGAAAATCGCGGACGCGAACGTTGACGGCCATCTGCATGCCGTGCAGGGCACGGCGTAGAACGACACGCTCGCGATGAAGTTCGATTTGCCGCACGCCGCCATCTGCGCGGATGTCGTGCGCATCGAAGCTGACGGGTAGAGAGAGGGGGTCGAGCCGCAATGCGCGGCTCGACCCGGCGGGATTGGTCCCGCATGTTGATGTTTGACGCCTCACGGCTTGATCTCCCCGCCGGGATTATGTTCCCGGTCGATGCGTGAGAGCCTAGCCCGGCCGCGTCCGTTTCGGCTTAAAAAGGCTGGTTAATCGAAAGTCACTTGCGCTGCATTTGCCCGCATGATTGACAAGACCTTGGCTCACATGATTGACGAGACCTTGCGGCGGAATGCAAAATTCTTTGGGTTTGGGTGCATGAAATGCTTGAAGTCCGCGTAAATCGGGCACATCTCATGGTTCGACCGATTGGCATCCCTCCCTTCTGCGATGCTTCCTCAATCCTTCTCCAATCCTCGGGATTTTGTTCGTGATCTCTTCACCATCAGCCGCATCGCCGCGTTCATCGAAAACCGCCACCTCCGACCTGTTCGATCAATCTGCCCTGAGCGCGCTGGCGCAGCGTCTGGTCGAAGCTGCCAGGCGCGCGGGCGCGGACGCCGCCGATGCGGTGGCGGTGCGCGGCGTTTCCCAGGGCGTCGAGGTGCGCGACGGACGCGTCGAGGAGTCGGAGCGCTCGGAAGGCGATGATGTCGGACTGCGCGTGCTGGTGGGACGGCGCCAGGCCGTGGTCTCGACCAACGATGTCAGCGGCGACGGCGTGACCAGGCTCGCGGAACGCGCGGTCGCGATGGCGCGGGTCGCCCCCGACGACCAATATGTCGGCCTGGCGGATCCGTCATTGCTGGCGCGCGATTTTCCCGATCTCGATCTGCTCGATCCGGTGGTCCCATCGACATCGGAGCTCGAGCGCCGCGCCTGTGAGGCGGAAGCGGCGGGCCTCGCCGTCAAGGGCGTGACCAAGTCAGGCGGCGCGTCGGCCTCGACCGGAATAGGCGGCATGGTGCTGGTGACCAGCACCGGTTTCCACGGTTCCTATCTGCGATCGAGCCAGGGCATCTCGATGACCGCCATTGTCGGCGACGGCACCGGCATGGAACGCGACTACGACTACACCACTGCGCCGCATGCCTCCGATCTCGCCTCGCCTGAAAGCGTCGGCCGCACCGCCGGCGAGCGCACCGTGGCGCGCGCTAATCCGCGCAAGGTCGAGACCTGCAAGGTGCCGGTAGTGTTCGACCCCCGCGTCGCCGGATCGATCGTCGGCCACCTGGTGGGGGCGGTGAACGGCGCCTCGATCGCGCGCAAGACCAGTTTCCTGAAAGACCGTCTCGGCGAGCAGTTGTTTGCCAGGAACATCCGCATCATCGACGATCCGTTGCGGGTGCGCGGATTGCGCTCGCAATCGTTCGACGCCGAGGGTGTCAAGGTCAAGAAGCTCGCGATCGTCGATGAGGGCGTGCTGACGTCATGGCTGTTGGATTCGGCGACCGGACGGGAGCTTGGACTGGTCACCACCGGTCACGCCCAGCGCAGCGTATCGTCGTCGCCGTCGCCGGGATCCTATAACCTGCATCTGGAAGCAGGTCAGCCGACGCCAGCCGAATTGATATCGGACATCCGCCAGGGATTTTACGTCACCGATTTGATCGGCTCCGGCGTCAACGGCGTGACCGGCGACTACAGCCGGGGCGCCTCCGGATTCTGGATCGAGAATGGCGAGATCACCTATGCGGTGAGCGAGGTGACGATCGCGGGCCATCTGCTTGAGATATTCAAGTCGCTGGTGCCGGCCAACGATCTGGAATTTCGCTATGGCGTCAATTCTCCGACGCTGCGGATCGAGGGATTGACGCTTGGCGGACGCTAACGCCGGCAGCCTGCCCGACAAGATTCCGGCGCGCGACGTCGCGCTGCTCAAGGATACCGTGCGCGAGGCCGGCGCGCTGGCGCTGTCACTGTTTCGCACCGAGCTCAGGAACTGGACCAAGGGCGCGTCGTCGCCGGTGTCGGAGGCCGATATCGCGGTCAACGAGCTGATCGAGACGCGGTTGCGACGGGCCACACCGGATTATGGCTGGCTGTCGGAAGAAAGCGCCGACGACGAGTCGCGCCTGGAGAAGCAACTGACCTGGATCGTCGATCCGATCGACGGCACCCGCGGCTATCTTGCCGGCCGTGAAGACTGGTGCGTCAGCGTTGCGCTGGTCGAAAACACCTCGCCGGTGCTGGCGGCGGTGTTCGCGCCGGCCAGCGATGAGTTCTTCTTCGCCGCGCGCGGACAGGGCGCCGCGCGCAACGATGCGGTCGTTCAGGCGACGCACGGCACCGAAATGGATTTTTCCCGCGTCGCCGGCCCGAAGCCGCTGGTCGAGCGGCTGAGCCGGACATCGGATGAGATCATCCTTCACCCCCGAATCGGATCGCTGGCACTGCGGTTGTGCCGGGTCGCGGAAGGAAGGCTCGATGCAGCGTTCGCCGGCGGCCAAAGTCGTGACTGGGACCTTGCCGCCGCCAATTTGATCGTGCAGGAAGCGAATGGTAACATGACCGCGCTCTCGGGGGACCGCATCCTCTACAACCGCCGGGAGGTGACGCATGGAGTGCTGGTGGCAGCGGGACGCGATCGTCATGCGAGCATTGTCGAGCATTTCCGTAGCCGTCCGTTGCCCTGAGCGCGCGCAACGCGCGTCGGGAATTTGGCCTTGCCGGGCAACGCGTTAGGAAGAAGAATCATGCCAGATAGTGTGCCGCAACAACTGCTCCATCTCGTTATCGGCGGCGAACTGACCGATCTTGAGCATACGACCTTCAAGGATCTCGATCAGGTGGAAATCGTCGGCGTATTCCCCAATTACTCAACCGCCTATGCCGCCTGGAAGGCCAAGGCGCAGCAGACCGTGGACAACGCCCACATGCGCTATTTCGTGGTTCACCTCCACCGGCTGCTCGATCCAGGTCAAGACACGAAGCCTGCCCGTTGAAAAAGTTACTTCGCAATGCGCTGCGCAGCAGCTGGGTGCAGCGCGCTGTGGGTTTTCTCGCGGCCGAGTTCCTGCGGCTGGTCTGGCTGACCAACAAATTCCGCTTCGATCCATCCAACGTCTATGAGATCGTCGAACCGCAGAGGCCGGTGATCCTGGCATTCTGGCACGGCCAGCATTTCATGACGCCTTTCATCAAGACCAAGGAAATCCACGCCACCAAGGTGCTGATCTCGCGGCACCGCGACGGCGAATTCAACGCTCTGGCCGCCGAACGGCTGGGGATCGGCACCATTCGCGGTTCCGGCGATCATGGATCGGCGTTTCATCGCAAGGGCGGCGTCGGTGCGTTCAAGGAAATGGTGCGCGCGCTTGAAGAGAAATATTATGTCGCGCTGACCGCGGACGTGCCGAAGCGCTCGCGTGTCGCGGGCCTCGGCATCATCATGCTGGCGCGGGAATCCGGTCGGCCGATCATGCCGTTCGCGATGGCGACCAGCCGTTTCATCCGCCTCAACAATTGGGATCGCACCACTATCAATCTGCCATTTGGACGAGGAATATTGGTAGGGGGCGAAGTGATTGCGGTGCCGCCCGACGCCGATGGCGAGACCATGGAACGACTGCGTGCGCGACTGGAGGCGACATTGAACGATGCGACCCGTCGCGCCTATGCGGAGGTCGGCCGTCCAGAAGAGGCGGGTCATGGCTAATTCCCTGCCGATGACGCTGCGTACCTATCGCCGGTTGTCTGCTGCCGTGGCGCTGCTGGCGCCGGCGCTGATCAAGCGGCGGCTGAAACAAGGCAAGGAGGATCCGGCGCGTATCGGCGAGCGGCGCGGCATGAGCCGGGATACCCGGCCGCATGGACCTTTGGTCTGGATTCACGGCGCCAGCGTCGGCGAGGTGCTGGCCGCTGCGGCCTTGATTGAAAGATTGCGGGCGCTGAATATCCGCATCCTGCTGACGTCGGGCACGGTGACGTCGGCGTCGATCGTCGCCAAGCGGTTTCCCGCCGATATCATCCATCAATATGTGCCGTATGATTCGCCGCGCTACGTCGCCCGCTTTCTCGATCACTGGCGGCCGAGTCTGGCGCTGTTCATCGAGTCCGATCTATGGCCCAATCTTATCCTGTCGAGCGCGGCGCGGCGTCTGCCAATGGTGCTGATCAACGGCCGGATGTCGCAGCGCTCGTTCCAGCGCTGGCGCCGGATGACCGGCACCATCTCGGCATTACTTGGCCGGTTCGATGTCTGCCTGGTCCGGTCGGAAGTCGATGCCGAGCGCTTTACCACGCTCGGCAGCCGCAACGTCGTCACCACCGGAAACCTCAAGCTGGATGTGGCAGCGCCCCCCGCTGATTCCGGCAAGCTGGAGCGGCTGATGGCGGTGACGCGCGGCCGTCCCATCGTGGTCGCGGCGTCGACCCATCCCGGCGAAGAGGACATTCTGCTGGAGGCGCACAAGACCCTTGCGGGATTCTTCCCGTCGCTGTTGAGCGTGATCGTGCCCAGGCATCCCGATCGCGGCGAAACCATCGCTCGCAGCATCACGGCTTCCGGGCTGCACGCGGCGCTGCGCTCGCGCGAGGAGCTGCCTACGGCAACCACCGATATCTACGTCGCCGACACCATGGGCGAACTCGGATTATTCTATCGGCTGGCGCCGATCGTGTTCATGGGGGGATCGCTGGTCGAACATGGCGGGCAAAATCCGATCGAGGCGATCAAGCTCGGCGCGTCGGTGGTTCATGGCCCTCACGTCTTCAATTTTACTGACGTTTACGAGGCGCTCGATAGCGCGGGCGGCGCCCGGCAGGCCGACACGCAGGAAACGCTGGTGAAGCAGCTCGGCCGGTTGCTGGCCGATCCGGAGGCCCGCAAATTGTCGGTTGACGCCGCCGAGCGCGTGGTCGCACAACTCGGCGGCGGGCTCGACCGCACGCTCGCCGCACTCGAGCCGTATCTGCTGCAGCTACGGCTCGAAATGGGGGCGGCCGATGCGTGAGCCGGCCTTCTGGTATCGGCCGTCATCATGGACATCGCGATTACTCTCGCCGCTTGGCGCGCTCTACGGCCTGGTTGCGGGCCAGCGATTGCAGCGCCAGGGATTTGATGCCGGCATCCCCGTGCTGTGCGTCGGCAATTATCATGTCGGCGGCGCCGGCAAGACCCCGACGGTGCTGGCGCTTGCCGGGGTGCTGCGCGATCTCGGCGAGACGCCGGTGGTGCTCAGCCGCGGCTATGGCGGAAGATTGCACGGGCCGATCCAGGTGGATCCTGCGCGGCATGTTGCTGATGACGTCGGCGACGAGCCACTGATGATGGCGGGGTCGGTTGCGGTGGTGGTCGCGCGGGACCGGATTGCGGGCGTCGCATTGGCGCGGTCGCAGCGCGCCAGCGTGATCCTGATGGACGATGGTTTCCAGAATCCCGCGATCATCAAGGATGCCTCGCTGATCGTGATCGACGGTGACCGTGGCCTCGGCAACGGCCGGGTATTTCCGGCGGGTCCGTTGCGCGCGCCGCTGCGGCCGCAACTCGCCCGTACGGATGCGCTGATCGTCATCGGCGATGGAACCGCTGCCCAGGCGGTTGCCGCCGCGATCGCCGCGCGGGGCCGGCCTGTGCTGTCGGCTCACCTCAGGCCCGACGATATCTCGGTGGCGTCGCTCGGCGGCAAACGTGTACTCGCCTTCGCCGGGATCGGCGATCCAGCCCGGTTTTTCAGGACGCTGCGCGCCAGCGGGATCGAGGTTGTCGCAAAGCGCGCGTTCGCCGATCACCATCCGTATTCGAAGAGCGAGATCGAGTCGTTGATCGACGAAGCAGCGCGCGATGCGCTGACGCTGGTGACGACGGAAAAGGATTTAGCGCGGCTGCGCGGCCGCGGGGGACTGCCATCCTGGGCTTGCGATATCGTGCCGTTCGCGGTGACGCTGGCGTTCGAAGACGCCGCGCAATTGCGGAAGTTCGTGTCGGGCTGTCTGTTCAAGGCGCGTGAGAAGAGATTCAGGGCGTGATCGGGAACGGCAGCGACCGGCTTTCCGAAAGGATCATGCTTTACGCAGGCGCGAACGACGCCTTCGCACAGGTCTACTTCAGCGCGCCGGGAAAATGCCGCTGCAGCACCGCGCTGGGGATCGCATACGCCTCCTGCAGATCGACGCTCCAGTATTTCAACTCGTCGAGTGGTATCCGCGCATCGGTCATCGCACACCGCACATAGGTTCCCGGCGAGATCACGCGGAAATCGCCATCGAGATATTGTACCTGCGCTTCGCCGTGGCCCGAGGGACCGAACTTATTCAGCACGATTAAACTCTCCTGAACTCTTCGCTTCGTTCCCGGTCATCCGGACCGGGCCAGATATTTCTGATTGCGTCTATCATAAATAGGTCACGATGTCCGCCCTGCAAACCCACCGATTTGTGATGAATTGCTGCTATGGGCACATGGTAGCCTGATATGTGGAGCGCTTTCCTCCCAACCCCATCTCGACCCGGCGAACCCGATGCGCCTTTTGTCAGCCACGATATTCCTGACGCTTTTTGCCGTGACTTTTTCTGTCGGCGCCGCGCCGCTGCCTGCTGCGCATCAGGTCGACATTCCGCTTGGCAACGGGGTGTTGCACGCGCAGCTTTACAAGCCCGCCGGTGATGGCCCGTTTCCCACCGTGATCGCGCTGCACGGCTGCGGCGGGCTCGGCGGCAATTCCGAGCCGGTCCAGCCGCGCTATCGCGATTGGGCCGAACTCCTGTTGAAGGCGGGCGATGCGGTGTTGTTGCCGGACAGCTACGGTTCGCGCGAGCTTGGCCCGCAATGCCGTGTCAAGCAGCGTCCGGTGCGTGCCAACCGCGAGCGGGTCGCGGACATCATGGCATCGCGGCAATGGCTGATGCAGCAGCACTGGGCCGCGCGCGATCGCATCAGCCTGTTGGGATGGGCGAATGGCGCGAGCGCCGTGCTGTGGGCGGTGCGTCCGCAACTGTCGTCGCGCGTCGCCGAGCCGGATTTTCGCTCGGCGATTGCATTTTATCCGGATTGCCGCGTCGCGTCGGGCCTTGGCTGGAGCACCCGCGTTCCGACGCTGGTGCTGATCGGGGCCAAGGACGACGTCAGTTCGCCGCCCGCCTGCCGCCAGATGATCGACGGCGCGCGCGGCCGCAGCGCGCTGGCGCGGATCGTGGTCTATCCCAGCGCCTATCATGATTTCGATCGCGCGAATTTGCCGGTGCACGCCGTCGCCGCAACGTCGGATCCCGCGGGGCCGGAGCACGGCCATCTCGGCACCGACACCGAAGCCCGCGCCGATTCGCAAAAGCGCGTCGCTGAATGGCTGGCGCGGTGAGTTGATCCAGCTAAAACAGGCTTCCCTGGCCAACCGGCTTGACAACGCGCCTGGGCGCTGAGGCCTTCGGCTCGCCTGCAACCGGCTTCGCCGGCGGCATTGCCGCCGGCCGGTCCGCGTCGGCGGTGGCGGCGACGCGTCCGTCGGCAAATTCGATGGTGAGGTGTGCACCGGGGCCGATGGCCCCGGCGGCGTGCACGGCAAGGCCCTGCCCGTCGCGCACCAGCGCGAAGCCGCGCGCCAGCACGCTGCGATAGGACAGCGCCGCCAGCAATTGCCCGCTATGGACGATTCGCGCCTGGTGGCGCTGCATGGCGGTTGCGAGCGCACGCCGCGCGCGTTCGGCCAGCCGCAACGCCCGTTCGCGGTCCCGCGCGATGGCCTGGCGCTGTGCCTGGGCGTTGGAGAGTTTCGAGGCTTTCAGCCGGATCGCCAGTCCCGCATGGCGATCGCGACGATGGCGCAGCAGCGACCTTGCGGCATGCGCCAGCCGTTCGCCGGATACCGTCAGGCGGTGTTTGGCCTGCGCGACCTGTCCGCGCAGCACCCGCAACGTCAATCGGGCGCTGGTGTTCGCGAAGCGGCGGAAATGGGCGTGCGTGTTGGCCTTCAACGCGCGGGGCAGGGCGGCGGCGGCACCGTCCAGCCGCTGCCGCGGGATCGCCAGCAGTTCGCTCGAGGCCGGCAGCGCCCGCGCCGCGGCGCGCAACTCGTTGCGGCGGCCTTCCTGCCCGCGCTGCCAGCACACCATCGTCCGCCGCGCGAGGCTCGACACCTCGACGAACAATTCGCTGCGCACCGGCACCGCCATTTCAGCGGCGGCCGTCGGGGTCGGCGCACGCTTGTCGGCGGCAAAGTCGATCAGCGTGATGTCGGTCTCGTGGCCGACGGCTGAGATCAGCGGAATCATGCTGTCCGCGGCGGCGCGGACCACGATTTCCTCGTTAAACGACCACAGGTCTTCCAGCGAGCCGCCGCCGCGCGCGACGATCAAGAGGTCGGGACGCGGAATCCTGCCGTCCTTCGGCAGCGCGTTGAAGCCCCGGATCGCCGCTGCGATCTGCTCGGCCGAGCCTTCGCCCTGCACCCGCACCGGCCACACCAGCACGCGGCGCGGAAAGCGGTCCTCCAGCCGATGCAGGATGTCGCGGATCACCGCACCGGTCGGCGAGGTAACGACACCGATCACCTCCGGAAGCCAGGGCAAAAGCTGTTTGCGCGCCTCGTCGAACAGCCCTTCGGCACCCAGTTTGCGCTTGCGCTCTTCCATCAGCGCCATCAGCGCACCGATCCCTGCGGGTTCGATGGCCTCGATGACGATCTGGTATTTCGACGAGCCGGGATAGGTCGTGAGCTTGCCGGTGGCGATGACCTCAAGGCCTTCCTGCGGCTTGAAGCGCATCCGGTTATGGACGCCCTTCCAGATCACGGCCTCGATCTTGGCGCTCTCGTCCTTCAGCGCGAAATAGCAGTGCCCGGAGGAATGCGGCCCGCGGAAACCCGAGATTTCGCCGCGCACCCGGACATGGCCATAGGCGTCCTCCACCGTCCGCCGCAGTGCGGACGACAGTTCGGACACGGTGAATTCCGGTGCGTTGATCAGGGCTTCGGCTGCGGTCATCTCGGACAATCGAATCGGGCTTTTCGGGCTGGCCCACAATGTAGGGATTTCGGCCGCGACCGCAAATCCAGGGTTGCCGCCCTAGCCGAGCGGCACATATCCACATCCGACCGGAGGTGTCCTTGCGGCGCGCCGACGCCGTGCTAAACCGTGGGCGTTATCGCGCGGCAACCTCCGGTCTGGCTGCATCTCATGCATATTCTTCTGCTCGGTTCCGGCGGCCGCGAACACGCCTTGGCGTGGAAGATCGCCGCCTCGCCGCTGGTCACGAAACTCTGGTGCGCGCCGGGCAATGCCGGCATCGCCCGCGAAGCCGAATGCGTGGCGCTTGACGTATCAAACCATGCCGCGGTGATCGAATTCTGCAAGCGCCATGCGGTCGATCTCGTCGTGGTCGGTCCGGAAACTCCGCTCGCGGCCGGAATCGTCGATGATCTGGCCGCTCACGGCATCAAGGCGTTTGGGCCGAGCAAGCTCGCTGCGCGGCTGGAGGGCTCCAAGGGGTTCACCAAGGCGCTCTGCACGGAATTTGGCATTCCGACCGGCGCCTATGGACGCTTCTCCGATGTGGCCGCGGCGCTGGCCTATGTCCGCGCCCGAGGCACGCCGATCGTGGTCAAGGCCGATGGGCTGGCGGCGGGCAAGGGGGTGGTGGTCGCTCAAACCTTGCGCGAAGCCGAGGACGCCATCGTTATGATGTTCGATGGCGCGTTCGGTGCTGCGGGCGCCGAGGTCGTGATCGAGGAGTTTCTCTCCGGCCGCGAGATCAGCTTCTTTGCGCTGTCCGACGGCGAGACCGCGATCGCGCTCGCCTCGGCGCAGGACCACAAGCGGGTGTTCGATCACGACCAGGGGCCGAACACCGGCGGCATGGGCGCCTATTCGCCGACGCCGTTCGTGACGCCGGATATCCATGCCGAGATCATGGCGAAGATCATTCTGCCCACGGTGACCGGGATGAAGGTGCGCGGCACACCGTTTCGCGGCGTGTTGTATGCCGGCGTGATGCTGACGCCGGAGGGGCCGAAACTGTTCGAATACAATGTCCGCTTCGGCGATCCGGAATGCCAGGTGCTGATGCTGCGGATGATGTCCGATATCGTGCCGGCCATGCTGGCGTCCTGCGACGGGCAGTTGAAGAATTTCGATCTGCGATGGTATCCGGAATCCGCGCTGACCGTGGTGATGGCGGCGAAGGGCTATCCTGGCGATTACGCCAAAGGCACCCGCATCGAGGGGCTCGATGAAGCTGCCAGGGTCGAAGGCGTCGAGATCTTCCACGCCGGCACGACATCGAAGGACGGAGCCATTCTCAGCAACGGCGGACGCGTGCTGAATGTCTGCGCGTCAGGCAAGAGCGTCACCGAAGCGCAGCAACGCGCCTATGCCGCGGTCGATCGCATCCAGTGGCCGCAAGGCTTTTGCCGTCGCGACATCGGCTGGCAGGCGGTGGAGCGGGAGAAGCAGACGTAAGCGTTATTGCGAGCCAAGCGAAGCAATCCAGCTTTTCGCGAAGAAAGCTCGATTGCTTCGTCGCTGCGCCCCTCGCAATGACGCGCCAATCAGAGCAAATCACCGCCCGCCGCCGACGCCGTGGTGCCGTGCTCGCGGAAGGCCTTGATCACATTGCGGCCGACCCGCCATTTGTGCACCTCGTCCGGACCGTCGACCAGCCGCTGCGAGCGCACCTGCGTGTACCATTTCGCGAGCAACGTATCCTGGCTGAAGCCGAGCGCGCCGTGGAGCTGGATCGCGGTGTCGATCACGTGGTGCACCATGTGTGCGAGATACACCTTTGCGATTGAATTCTCCTGCCGCAGATCCATGCCCTTTTCCGCCTTGTAGGCGATGTGCAGCAGCATCAGCCGGCCGATGTAGAGTTGGGTGGCGCATTCGGCGAGCATGAACTGCACCGCCTGGCGGTCGGCGAGCAGTACGCCGAAGGTCGAACGCTTCGTCACATGCGCGACCGCCATGTCCAGCGCGCGCTGCGCTTTGGCGACGTTGTGCATGCCGTGGCGCAGCCGGCCGTAAGCGAGGCGATGCTGACCCATGTTGAAGCCGTTGCCTTCGCCGCCGAGCAGATTGTCGGCCGATACCTTGAGATCCTTGATCTCGATCTCGGAATGGCCGCCGTGGATCACGTCGTCGTACGGGCCCTCGATCGCCATGTTCTTGATGTTGCGCTTGATATTGTAGCCGGGGTTCGGCAATTCGACGATGAAGGTCGAATACTGCCTGTGGCGCGGCGCGTTCGGATCGGTCTTGGCCATGACCAGCGCCATGTCGGCGACGCTGGCGGACGAAGAGAACCACTTTTCGCCGTTCAGAATGTAATTTTCGTTGCCGTCCTTCACGGCAGTCGTCTGCATGCCGGTGGCATCGGCGCCGGACGCCTTTTCGGTCATCGAGAAGCAGATGCGCTTTTCGCCATTGAGCAAGGGCTTGAGGAATTTCTGTTTCTGATATTCCGTGCCATGCTCGAGAATGGTCATCATCGAAGCGTCGTCGGGGCCTTGGGTGTTCATCGACAGCGCGCCGAGCATGCTTTCGCCGAGTTCCATCTGCACCAGC
Organism: Pseudomonadota bacterium; assembly: GCA_021779635.1. The sequence continues at coordinate 13,128 of JAJYAH010000010.1, forward strand.
GCATTGGCGAGTGGGCCGAGGCCCATGCCGCCATATTCCTTGGGAACGAACGGGCACCACAGGCCCTGTGCCCGCGCCTTGGTGCGCAGCCGGCCCAGCACTTCGTCCAGCGGCTTGGAGTCCAGTTCCTTCTCCGCCGGAATGCATTCGTCATGCACCCATTGGCGGACCTTCTCGCGGATCGCCTTGGCCTCGGCCGGGACTTCGAAATCGATCGACATGGGAGGTTTCCTCGTTCGGGTTCTTGATGGGCGGGCTTGCGCGATGGCATATATCCGGGGCAAGCCAGCGGCAACGACAAACAAAGTTTAAAGCACGGGCCGTCGTCATCCCCAGCCGTTGGGGATCGGTTTGGCCGGGAAGGAGCGCCAAACTCATGCCCGATCTCGCCGACCTGTTTCCCGGCTACGCGTCGAAATGGATCAACACCACATCGGGGCGGATCTTCGCCCGTGTCGGCGGCAAGGGGCCGCCGCTGTTGCTGCTGCATGGTTTTTCCGAAACCCATGTGATGTGGCACCGCGTCGCGCCGCAATTGGCGGACAGCTTCACCCTGATCATCGCCGACCTGCCGGGCTATGGCTGGTCCGATATGCCGGAGAGCGACAGCGATCATACGTCCTATACCAAGCGCGCGATGGCGCAGACCATGGTGGAGGCGATGGAAGCGCTCGGCCACGTGCGCTTTGCGCTCGCCGGGCACGATCGCGGCGGCCGCGTCGGGTATCGGCTGGCACTCGATCATCCGGGCCGGCTGTCGCAGCTTGCGGTGCTGGATATTCTGCCGACCTACGATTACTGGGCGCGCATGGACCGGCTTTACGCGCTGAAAATCTATCACTGGAGCTTTCTGGCGCAGCCGTTTCCGTTGCCGGAAACGCTGATCGGCGGCAATCCGGATTTTTTCCTCAGGCAGAAGATGGCGAGCCAGACCAAATCGAAAAACCTCGATGCGATCGATCCGCGCGCGCTGGAGCATTATCTCGCCGCGTTCCGCGATCCCTCGCGGCTGCACGCGATGTGCGAGGACTACCGCGCCGGCGCCTACGCCGATTTCGAGATCGACCGGGCCGATCGCGAGGTGGCGAGGAAGATCACGATCCCGTTGCTGGCGCTGTGGGGCGATGCCGGCATTGCGCGCGCTGCCGCGACGCCGCTCGAGACAAGTCCGCTCGAGACAAGTCCGCTCGAGACCTGGCAGGCCTGGGCGACCAAGCTGTCGGGGGCGCCGATCGATTCCGGTCATTTCCTGACCGAAGAAAATCCCGACGCAACGGCGAAGGCGCTGCGGGAGTTTTTTGTGGGCTGATCTCGTTGCACCGTTTTCAAAACACTGGAAACGCGATCGAGAGGTGACGCCGAAGGCTACCGCCGCGCCTTGAAAAAATCCCTCAGTAGCGCTGCCGCTTCGCCCTCGCCGACCGCCGAATAGACCTCGGGCGCGTGATGGCAGGTCGGCGACGCGAAGAACCGCACGCCGGACTCCACCGCGCCGCCCTTGGGATCCGCTGCGCCATAATACAGCCGCCGGATCCGCGCCAGCGAGATCGCGCCGGCGCACATCGTGCACGGCTCCAGCGTGACATAGAGGTCGCAATCGACCAGCCGCTCGCTGCCGGTGATCTCGGTGGCTTGCCGGATGGCGAGAATCTCGGCATGCGCGGTCGGATCGCGGTCGCTCAGGGTGCGGTTTCCGGCCGTGGCGACGACCTCATTATTGAGCACGATCACGCAGCCGATCGGCACTTCGCCGGATTTTCCGGCCTTTTCAGCCGCTTTCAGCGCCAAATCCATGAAAGATGGTGCGGTCATGCCTCGTCTCGCGCATAAAACTCTGCTACTAGAAACCCATTCAGCAAAAGTGGATACCGGTTTTGCGTGAGAATGCGCCTCGAGCCAAGAGCGCGCGCGTTGTCGCTTTGCCAGCCCGTCCACGGCAGTCTGATCGCCATTTCATCGACAGTGAGACCTTTCATGCCCCGCGATAACGACAAAAACAACGATTCCCGCGGCCGGCGTGATCGGCCCTCCGGCGGCAAGGGCCGCTCGGGGGCTGCCCGCGGGCCCGAGAAGAAATTCGCCAAGCGCGGCTTTGCCGGCAAGGACTTCGCCAGCAAGAGCGACGGCGAGCGGCGTCCCTATGCCGGCAAATCCGACGGCGCCAAGCCCTATGGCAAGAAGCCGTATTCGGGCCCGGGAAAGCCCTACGCCGGCAAGCGCGAAGGCGCCCCGCCGCGCTTCAACCGGGATGATGCTCCGCGCGGCGAAAAGCGCCCCTACACCCCGCGCGACGATCGCGGCGATGCCCGCCCGGCCGCGCGATTTTCCGACCGGAAATTCGGCGACAGGAAACCCTACGCATCGCGGGACGGCGGTGGCGAGAAACGGCCGTATACACCCCGCGGCGAAGGCTTCCGCAAGGACGGCGACCGGCCCCAGGGAGATCGCCCGTATCGCGCCCGGCCGTCGCGCGACGGCGATCGTCCTCGTGGCGATCGTCCCGACAGAAAATTTGGCGGCGATAAGAAGTTTTCACGGGGGGCGCCAGACCGCGGTCCACGCAAGGATTTTGGCGACCGCCCGGACCGTGGCGATTCAAAGCCATGGCAGAAGCGTGACGCCGGCTCGCCCGATCACGTCGGACGCAACGCGCGTCCATCGCGCGACGGCGCAAGAAGCTTCGACAAGCCACGCTTCGACAAGCCCCGGTATGACAAACCAGGCGGAGATCGTGGCGGCGACGAACGTCCGCGGTTTTCGCGCCCACGCGAGGATCGTGCGCCAGGCGATCGTCCGTTTCGCGACCGCCCGAAATTCGATCGGCCGCGCCAACGGCCTGAAGGCCGCACCGACTGGCAGGAGCATCCGCGCAGCGAGGGAGGGGTCTCCGACCGGCCACGCCGCGACAATGAGGACGACAGCAAGGTATTTGCAAAACGCCCGGCCTTCGGCGGCCGCGGCGAATATCGCGAGCGCAAGCCGGACTTCGAGAAACGCACGCCGCGGCCGCCGCGCGAAAAGAAATCCGGCGAGCGCATCGCCAAGGTGGTAGCGCGCGCCGGCCTCGCCTCGCGCCGCGACGCCGAGCAATGGATCGTGCAGGGCCGCGTCACGGTCAACGGCCGCGTGATCAATTCGCCGGCGCTCGATGTCACCACCAACGATGTCGTGGCCGTCGACGGCAAGCCGTTGCCGCCGCGCGAGCGCACCCGCCTGTTCATGTTTCACAAGCCGCGCGGCCTGATGACCACCCATGCCGACCCGGAAGGCAGGCCGACGGTATTCGACAATCTGCCGGAGGGACTGCCGCGGTTGATCTCGATCGGCCGGCTTGATTTCAACACCGAGGGCCTGTTGCTTTTGACCAATGATGGCGGGCTGGCGCGCGCGCTCGAATTGCCCGACACCGGCTGGCTGCGGCGCTATCGTGTTCGTGCCCATGGCGAGGTGACGCAGGCCCAGCTCGACGAGCTGAAAAAAGGCGTCGAAGTCGACGGCGTCAAATACGGGCCGATCGATGCGACACTGGAGCGCGACCAGGGCGCCAATGTCTGGCTGGTGTTTGCGATCCGCGAAGGCAAGAACCGCGAAGTCCGCAATGTGATGGCGCATCTCGGCCTCGAAGTGAACCGGCTGATCCGGGTGTCCTGCGGTCCGTTTCAATTGGGCGAGCTTGCCGAAGGCGAGGTCGAGGAGGTCAAGACCCGGGTGCTGCGCGAGCAGCTCGGCGAGAAGATTGCCGTATTGGCGGGCGCGGATTTTACCCGTCCCGTGCACGGCGAGCCAAAATCCGAAAGTGAAGACACCGATGCGCCGTCAGCGAAAAAGCCGTTCAAGCCGGCCGGCAAGAGCGGCCTGATCGCCGACCGCAAGGGCCGCCGCGTGCTGGTGCAACGCACCGGCAGCGAGGAAGCGCGCGCACGCAATGAGGCCGAAGCCAGTGGCTACGGTCCGCCGCGGCGTCCGCAGCGCGGCTATCACGGCAAGCGCGACCTGAAGCCGCGCGACGAGTAGAGTAACTTTCGATGGGGTTCCATTGTTTGCGTGCGGTCGCCGTTCTCCCTCCCCCCTTGCGGGGGAGCGTTGGGGAGGGCGGTATCCCACGAAAGGCCTACATGCGTCGCATCACCACCCCCAACCCCTCCCCGCAAGGGGGAGGGGAGTACGAGTCAGCACGCTAATGCGCGTCGTCGGCGGACGATTGAAGGGCCGCAATCTGGCGTCGCCGTCCTCGCGCGATATCCGCCCCACCGCGGACAGGTTGCGCGAGTCGTTGTTCAACATCCTGATCCACGCCTATGACGATCCGATCGCGGATGCCCGCGTGCTCGATTTGTTTGCCGGCACCGGCGCGCTCGGCATCGAGGCGATTTCGCGCGGCGCGAAATTTGCGCTATTCGTCGATAACGGCGCCGAAGCCCGCGCGCTGTTGCGCAACAATGTCGAAGCGTTGGGCCTGGGCGGGGTGACCAAAGTCTATCGCCGCGACGCCGGCAATCTCGGCCCGGCGCATCCGGTCGAGCCGTTCTCGCTGGTGTTTCTCGATCCGCCCTACCGCATGAAGCTGGCCGAAAAAGCGCTGGCCTCGTTGCGCGACGGCGGCTGGCTGACGCCGAGCGCGCTGTTGGTAGTTGAGGAAGCCAGGGCCGCGGCGTTCGTCACGCCCCAGGGTTTCGAGGAACTGGAACGGCGCGCCTATGACGACACCGAGTTTGTGTTCTTGCGCGCAGCTACCCCGTCGTAACCGCGCGCCCTCTACCGTCTCCCGAACAGCTTCTCGATATCCGACAGTTTCAATTCCACGTAAGTGGGCCGGCCGTGATTGCACTGGCCGGAATTCGGCGTGTCTTCCATCTCGCGCAGCAGCGCGTTCATCTCCTCCGGCTTGAGGATGCGCCCCGCCCGCACCGAGCCGTGGCAGGCCATGGTGGCCGCGACATGCAGCAGGCGGCGTTCCAGCGGCAATGCCTCGTCCCATTCCGCCATGTGTTCGGCAAGGTCGCGCAGCAAGGAGGCGGCGTTGGTCTTGCCGAGCAGCGACGGCGTCTCGCGCACCGCGACCGCGCCGGGGCCGAAGGATTCGATGCCGAGCCCGAAGGTCGCCAGTTCATCGGCGCGTGCGACCAGTTTTTCCACGGTCGCCTCGTCCATCTCGACGATTTCCGGAATCAGCAGAATCTGCCGTTGCACGCCGTTCCGCGCCAATGAGGCTTTCAGCTTTTCATAGACGATGCGCTCATGCGCGGCATGCTGGTCCACCACGATCAGGGCGTCGCGGGTCTGCGACACGATATAGGTTTCGTGAATTTGCGTCCGTGCCGCGCCCAGCGGGCGGTCGAGCAGATCGGCCGACGGAGCCTGTTCGAAACGCACATCGGCGGTGGGGGCGCCGACGTCGAACGCGGCCTGGCCCGGTTCGGCCAAGGCCGCCGCCGCGGCGCCTTCGAAGGCCGGGGTCGGCCCGACCGGATAGGCCGGCGAGCGCCGCCAGTCCCAATGGCTGGGGCGCGGTGCAAAGGAGGGACGGAACGAGGCGATCGCCGCGCCGTCGCTGTTGGCAGCAGTGCGCTTGCCTTCGCGGGCAAGGCCATCCTTCAGCGCGTGCACGATCAGCGCCCGCACCAGGCCGGCATTGCGGAACCGCACCTCGGTCTTGGCGGGATGCACATTGGCATCGACCTCCTGCGGATCGAGCGTCACGAACAACGCCACCACCGGATGACGGTCGCGCGGCAGATAGTCGGAATAGGCCGCGCGCACCGCGCCGATGATCAGCTTGTCGCGCACGGGCCGACCGTTGACGAACAGATATTGCCCGAGCGCATTGGCGCGGGTCAGCGCGGGGGCGGCGGCAAATCCTTCGACCACCACGCCTTCGCGCTCGGCGCGCACCTCGATGGCGCAGCTGCGAAAATCCGCGCCCAGGATATCGCCGAGCCGCGTCAGCCGGCCGGGAGAGCCGGGCAGTGCTGCGGCCCAGGTGACGGGCGCGCGTTCCTCGCCCGCCAGCGTGAAGGCGATGTCGGGCCGGGCCATCGCAAGCCGGCGCACCACCTCGCGGATCGCTTCGGCTTCGGTGCGGTCGGTCTTGAGAAATTTTAAGCGCGCCGGCGTCGCATAGAACAGATCGCTGACCTCGATGCGGGTGCCTTGCGAAAGTGCCGCCGGCATGATTTCCGATTTCTCGCCGCCTTCGACCGACAGCGACCAGGCATGCGGCTCGCCGGCATGACGCGTGGTGATGGCGAGTCTCGCGACCGCGCCGATCGAGGGCAACGCCTCGCCGCGAAAGCCCAGCGTGCGGATTCGCAGGAGATCCTCGTCGTCGAGCTTGGAAGTGGCGTGGCGATCCACCGCAAGCGCAAGATCGCCATAGGTCATGCCGCTGCCATCATCGGTAATGCCGATCCGCCGCCGGCCGCCGCCATCGGTGAAGATGTCGATCCGGCTTGCGCCGGCGTCGATGGCATTTTCCACCAGCTCCTTGACCACGCTCGCGGGACGCTCGACCACTTCGCCGGCGGCGATGCGATTGACGACCTGTTCGGGGAGCTGGCGGACCGGCATGGACTCTCGGCGACTCTCGGGAATGGAGGCCTAATCTAGGAGCTTTTGCCTGGCGGCGGGAGGGCAGGGCGCCACCTCTCCCCACTCTTCACGGCGCTGTTCCCCGGAGGGTGCGTTGTGCGCCAGGAGCCGAGCCATAACGCCGTCATGCCCGCGAAGGCGGGCATCCGGTAATCGCCACCCTTTGAGATCAAGTCGAAACGACGCGGAATACTGGATCATCCGCCTCCGCGGATGATGACGGTCATCATCTGAGGCTGTCTCCACGGGAAATAGGAGCGTATCGGCCTCAATCGTCGAATCCGCCCGAGCCGCGCTTCGCCTTGATGTCGCTGCGGTGCTTCTTGCCTTCGAGCCGGCGTTTTTTCGAACCCAGCGTCGGCTTGGTCGGACGCCGCGGGGTCGGGCGTACCGAAGCTTCGCGCAGCAGTTCGATCAGCCGGTCGATGGCGTCGGCGCGGTTGCGCTCCTGGGTACGGAAACGCTGGGCATGAATCACGATCACGCCATCCTTGGTCAGGCGCTGGCCGGCGAGCCGGGCAAGCCGGGCGGCGACATCGGATGCCAGCACGATCCGGCGCGTATCGAACCGCAATTGCGCGGCGGTCGAGAGCTTGTTGACGTTTTGTCCGCCCGGTCCGGAAGCACGCACGAAACTGATCTCGATGTCGTTCTCGTCGATCGTGAGGTCGCGGGAAATCCGCAGCATGGTGTCACCGGAGGCCGGAATTCCTTGGGCGAGAATCGGACGATCGCAGGATAGCGGGTTTGCGAGAAGTTTGCTTCGCTGCGTGCCTCGATCGTTCCCTCCCCCCTGTGTGGGGCTTGTGTGGGGGAGGGTTAGGGAGAGGGGTAGCTCCAGGCGCCGAACTCGCGGCACCCCTCGCCAGCTCTCCCCACAAGGGGGGAGAGAGCAGACGGTGCCGTGCGGCAGTTCCTTGCCGAACGCCGACGTTAGTAAGAGAGACTCAGTTCGCCGTGGGCGGGGCCGCGGCGGCGGGCTGGGCGGCGGCTTGCGGGGCGCGGCCGACGATCACGGTGAGCAGGCCTTGCCCCCATAGCCGCCTGGCGGCGCTCCTGGCCTCGTCGAGCGTCACGGCGTCGACGATGGCGTTGCGCTTCTCGATGTAGTCGATGGGAAGCTTGTCCAGCTGGTATTGCAGCAACCCCGACGCCAGTTTCGAGGAGGTGTCGAGCGCCAGCATTTGCGAGCCCTTGAGATAGGACTTGGCCTCGTCCAGTTCCTGCTGGGTCGGGCCCTCCTCGGCCATGCGGCGGACTTCCTTGTTGATGGCCTCGACCGTTTCGCCGGCGCGGTCGGCGCGGGTGCCGGTATTTCCGACGAACAGCGCGGAGTGGTCCATCCACAACAGCGATTCAAACACCGAATAGGCCAGGCCGCGCTTCTCGCGCACCTCGTGGTAGAGCCGCGACGACAGCGATCCGCCGCCGAGAATGTGGTTGACGATGTAGCCGGCCATGAAACCCGGATCGTGGCGCTTGATGCCGGGGCCACCGAAGGTCACCACGGTCTGCGGCACGTCGAGCGGAATGAAGGCGCGCAGCGGCGGCTTGGCGGCTTCGACGTCGGCGACCGGCGTCAGGTTCGCCTTGGCCGGCAATCCGCCGAAGGTCCGGTCCAGCAACTGGCCGAGCGTGGCGGCGTCGACATCGCCGACCACGGCGATCTTGAGTGTGTCCTTGGCCAGTACGCGGCGGACATAGTCCCTCAGGTCGGCGACATCGATCCTGGGAACGCTTTCCAGGGTGCCGTCGGGGGGGCGGCCATAGGGGTGGTTGCCAAAGGCGACTTCGAGGAACTTGCGGCTGGCCAGCGAACCCGGGTTGGAGGTTTCGCTGCGCAGGTTGGAAATGACCTGGGCGCGAATCCGCTCGACATCGGTGCTGTCGAAATGCGGCGATGTCAGCGACATCCGAAGCAGGTCGAAAGCCTCGTCCCGGGTGTCCTTGAGCATCCGCAGCGAGCCGTGGAAATAATCCCGCGTCGAACTGAAGCTCAACTCGATGGCGCGGCGGTCCAGCCGTTCGTGAAAGGTCTTCGAATCCAGATCGCCCGAGCCCTCGTCGAGCAAATCGCCAACCAGGGTGCTGACGCCGGGCTTGTCGGCCGGGTCCTGCGCCGCGCCGCCACCGAACGCATATTCCATCGCGATCAGCGGCACGGTGGCGTCCTGCACGAACCAGGCCTCGATGCCGCCGGGCGAAACCAGATGCTGGATCTTGGTCGCGGCATGCGACGGCGCAGAGGTGATCGGCATCAGCACGAGACCGGCTGCGACAAGCCATGCCAGGCGCCGCGCGCAAATCTTGAAAGAAGTCTTGAAAGCAGTCATCAGGGAGGCCTTTGGAGAAGTCATCGAGTCGATCACGAACGCTTCTCCTCGCGTTTCGGCGCGGTGTCTTTGATCAGATAGCCGGTCACCGAACGTTTCTTGTCGAGCCATTTCTGCGCGGCGGTGCGGACCTGTTCGGCGGTGACGGCGCGAATGCGATCCGGCCAGCTTCTGATATCCTCGATGCTGCGGCCGGTGGTGAGCGCCCCGCCGTACCAGCGCGCCAGCGTCGCCTGGTTGTCCTGGGCGTAGATGGCGCTCGCGATCAGCTGGGTCTTGACGCGCTCGAGATCTTCGGCGCGAACCGGGTTTTCCGCGATGTCGGCAATCACCCGGTCGATCACCTGCTCGACTTGCGCGAACTCGACGCCGGGTTTCGGCGAGGCCGAGATCGTGAATTGCGAAGGGTCGAGCGAGGTGCCCTGATAGCCGGCACTGGCACTGACCGCGAGCGGCCGGTCGATTACCAGCGCGCGATAAAGATAGGAATTGCTGCCGCCGCCCATCAACTGCGCCAGCACGTCGAGCGCCGGGCTTTCCCCGGCCGCCGCGGTGGTGGCGGAGGGAACGAGATAATAGCGGCGCACGCTGGGTTGTTCGACGCGGGGATCGGACAGCGTCACGGTGCGCGGGGCGACCGGTATCGGCTCCTGCGGACGAATCCGCTGCGCGGGTATCGCAGGCTGTGCCGGCACGTCGCCGAAGGCCCGCTCCACCATCGGGTGGACATCCTTGGCATCGACGTCGCCGGCGATCACCAGTATGGCGTTGTTCGGCGCATAGAAGCGCTTGTAGAACGCCAGCGCGTCCTCGCGGTTGAGCTTCTCGATTTCGTGGCGCCAGCCGATCACCGGGCGGCCATAGGGATGATTGAGGTACAGCGCCGCCATGATCTGCTCGGTCAGCCGCGCCTCCGGGTTGTTGGCGACCCGCATGTTGTATTCTTCGAGCACGACGTCGCGCTCCGGCAGCACGTTTTCATCTTTCAGGATCAGGCCGGTCATGCGATCGGCCTCGAATTCCATCATCCTGGGCAGTTGCTCGCGCGGCACGCGCTGGAAATAGCCGGTGTAATCGGTGGAGGTGAAGGCGTTCTCGTTACCGCCGATCCGCAGCACGGTCTGGGAAAATTCGCCGGCCGGATGCTTGCTGGTGCCCTTGAACATCAAATGTTCGAGAAAATGCGCAAGGCCCGATTTGCCCGGGGTCTCGTCGGCGGAGCCAACCTTGTACCAGATCATCTGCGTGACCACCGGCGTGCGGTGGTCCGGGATCACCACGACCTTCAGTCCGTTGTCGAGGGTGAAGCTGGCGGGAGGCTCGGAGGTTACCGTGGTCTGGGCGCGAACGCCGTTGGCGGAGATCACAAGCGCCGAGAACAGCGCGGCGAAGAGAGGGACGGCGAAGCGGTGTGGGGACATTATGACCTGTCTGGCGCCCGTTCCGCAAAAGTGGACATCGGCTTTGCGAAAGCATGCGCGCAAATTATTGAATAACAGCGGCCGCACCGAAATGTTCGGGATGAAGCCGCGGCACTGTACACGGTGGATATGCCGCCGAGCGTCACGAAGTTGAGAGACACGCTCAATCAATCGCCCTATTGCAAACAATCGCCCTGTGTGCAGGCAACCGCATTTTATTGCTTGCTGGAAGACTCTTTGCTGTCGCCGTTGTCCGCGTCTTTGTTGAGCGCTCCCTTTTGCCCAATGCCGTAGGCGTAATTCGGCGACGGGATCTGGTAACCGGGAGGAGGCTGGGTCAGGGTTTCGCGCGTCGGCTCCCCCTTGAACCGCCCGACCTCGGGTTTGGCGGGACCGCCGAAATAACTGCTCATCTTCTCGGTAAAGCTTTGCTGCGGCTGGGGCTGCTCGCTCGCAGCAGCCGACGCCCTGGCCGCCTCGGCTTCAGCCGGCGTCAGCTCGTGGCTGGTATTCGTCAAGCTTTTCTTCCTGGCCGCAAGCGCTGCCTTGCGTCTTTTTTCATCCGGGTCTTTCGGCCAGTTCGGGGCATTCACTTCCGCGGCGGCAGCTGCTGGCGGCGGCAGATCAATCCGCGGCGGCACGACCAGCGGGGATCGCTCGCGATAGTCGATTCCCTTGCTGTCCATGTTGGTGGTGCTAAATCCCGACTTGATGCTGTCGACGATTTTTTCGCTGAAGGACCTGTTGTCCTCGTCATCGCTGCCCGCGCGCGCGGCGCTGACGGTCATCACGAGACCAATTCCCAGAGCGACCGCGGTGAGCCGCAGGGCGCGCGCCGGCGCGTTCGGCAAGTTCTGCACCATCAGGTTCTGCACCAACAGGCCGGTGGCTCTGGTCTCGCGCATCGCGCTCTTCCTGTTCAAGGTTTTCGGCAGCCGCCGCCCCGGGGCGCCGTTCCGCTCCCGCAATCAGGGCTCGGCTGAACACGTTCGTATCAGCCGGGATCAGGGCGCTTTTGCGGCGGGTACCCCCAGGAAGGAGTCATACAACAGGGCCGCTACCCCGGCAACAATCGCCGCGTCGGCAAGGTTAAACACGTACCAATTGTAGGTTTTTTCGCCGAACTGGACGTGGAACAGGGCGAAATCGACCACCGCGCCATAAGCGAGGCGGTCGATGGCATTGCCGACGGCGCCGCCGATGATGAGGCCGAGCGCAACCGTGGCGATCAGGGTCCGCGACCACGCCATCCAGATGGCGAGAACAATCACCGCCGCCGCCTTGATCACCATCAGGCTGATCTGGGCGGCCGGGCTTTCGTTCTGAAACCAGCCGAAGCTGATCCCGACATTCCATGCCAGCACCAGATCGAAGAACGGCGTGAGCTTCACCGCGCCGCGATGGGCGATGTCGAACACGTTGAGCAGCCAGAGCTTCGATGCCTGATCCAGCGCCAGCACGACGAAGGCTGCGATGATGCCGGGGCGAAGGTGAGGGCTCAAACCGTCACTCCCAGCGCCTTCCATTCGCGCAGCGCCTGTGCGTCGCGCGGCGACACGTCGGGGTAGTCAGCGTCTTCGCCCACGGTCGGCAGGATCTTCCACGACCGCGCGCATTTGGTGCCGACGGCTTTCTCGACCACCACCCCAATTCCAATTGCGTCCTCAAGTTTGAACGCGTCGGGGGGAGCATCTTCTCCATGTTTCAGCACCACGACCTCGGCATTCGAGGTGATGCAAACTTCCGCCCAATCCACGTCGAACAGATGCGAAATGTACATTTCAGGTAGATAGATTATCGGCGAGGCTTCGAGCGACGAGCCGATATTTTTGGCGGCGCGCTCAACCTCCAGCGCCCCTGTCACGACGCGGCGGATGGCGCGGATGATCTCCCACTTGTTGGCCAGCGTTTCGTCGCGGAATTTTTCCAACCCTTCCGGAAACAGCGTCAGATGCACCGAAGGCTCGGCGTCCGGCCGGTAGAGCCGCCACGCCTCCTCCGAGGTGAACGACAGTACCGGCGCCAGCCATTTCAGGATCGCATCGCAGATCATGTCGATGGCGGTGAGGGCCGCCTTGCGCGCGATCGACGACGGCGGGTCGCAATACAGCGTATCTTTGCGGATATCGAAATAGAACGCCGACAGTTCGGTATTCATGAAGGCCGACAGGCTGGCGACCACGGTCTTGTAGTCGAACTCCGCATAGGCCTGGCGCACGATGGCGGCCTGCTCGGCGAGCTGGTGCAGCATCAGCCGTTCCAGTTCGGGCATGTCGTTGGGATCGATCGCGTCGCCGAGCCTGAAATGATGCAGGGTGCCCAGCATCCAGCGGATCGAGTTGCGCAGCTTGCGGTAGGTCTCAATGGTGTTCTTGAGGATTTCCGGACCGATGCGCTGGTCGTCGGCATAGTCGGTGGCGCAAACCCAGAGCCTCAGGATATCGGCGCCGGATTGCGCGATGACCTTTTGCGGCTCGACGGTGTTGCCGATCGATTTCGACATCTTGCGGCCGTTCTCGTCGAGCGTGAAGCCGTGGGTGAGCACGATATCGAACGGCGCGCGGCCGCGGGTGCCGCAGCTTTCCAGCAGCGACGACTGGAACCAGCCGCGGTGCTGGTCCGAGCCCTCGAGATACATCACGGTATCCTTGCCGCCGTCGACCTTGCGCTGGATGCCGGCGAGGCCCGGAAAATGCTCGGGGTCTTCCAGCACGAAGGCATGAGTCGAACCGGAATCGAACCAGACGTCGCAGATGTCGTCGACCTTCTGCCAGGCTTCATTGGCGCGGGACCCCAGAAAGCGCTCGCGGGCGCCGTCCATATACCAGGCGTCGGCGCCTTCCCGTTCGAACGCGTCGGCGATGCGTTGGTTGACGGCCTCGTCCTGCAGGATCTCGGCCGAGCCGTCGCCTTTCTCGCGCACGAACACCGCGATCGGCACGCCCCAGGCGCGCTGGCGCGAGATCACCCAGTCCGGCTTGCTCCTGATCATGCCGTTGATGCGATTTTCGCCGGACTGCGGCACCCATTGCGTCACCGAGATCGCATGCAGCGCGCGATTCCGCAGGGTATCGCGTTCCTTCACCTCTCCCCAGTGGGGAGAGGTCGACCCCGAAGGGGTCGGGTGAGGGGGCTCGCTATTGGCTGTAGTCCGTAACCCCTCACCCGTCGCACTGCGTGCGCCGACCTCTCCCAATGGGAGAGGTGAAGAAGGACCGGCGATATCCTTATCCATCGCGATGAACCATTGCGGCGTATTGCGGAAGATCACCGGTTTCTTGGAGCGCCAGGAATGCGGATACTGGTGCTTGAGGCGGCCGCGTGCCAGCAGCATGCCGGCCTCGATGAGCGCCCTGATCACGGCCTCGTTGGCGTCGCCCTTTTCGCCCTTGTCGTTGATGACGCGTTTTCCCGTGAAGCCCGGCGCCTGATCGGTCAAGGCGCCGTTTTCGTCGACGGTATAGGGGATGATGGTGTTGATGCCGCGCTGCTCCAGCTCGCGTGCATTCGCCATCCAGACTTCGAAGTCCTCACGCCCGTGACCGGGCGCGGTGTGGACAAAGCCGGTGCCGGTGTCTTCGGTGACGTGATCGCCTTCCAGCAGCGGAACGCGAAAATCATAACCGCCGCCGACGCCCTTTAACGGGTGCGCGCATTCCATGGCGGCGAGCGCGGTCGCCGGCACGGCGTCCACCCTTTCATAAGCGGTCACGCGCGCCTGCTTGAACACGGATTCGGCGAGTGCGTCGGCCAGGACCAGGAGATCGCCCGCTTTCGCCCAGTTGTCCGCGGGCGACTCGGTGACGCGGTAGAGACCGTATGCAATCCTCGGCGAAAAGCTGATGGCGCGATTGCCCGGCAGCGTCCAGGGCGTGGTGGTCCAGATCACGATGCAGGCATCGCCCACGGCCTGAACCAGCGCGGCTGAAACGTCCTTTCCGGATGCGAATTCGATCTCTGCCACCGGAAACTTCACCCACACCGTATCCGAGGTGTAATCCTCGTATTCGACCTCGGCTTCAGCGAGGGCGGTTTTTTCCACTACGCTCCACATCACCGGCTTGGAGCCGCGATACAGGGTGCCGTTGGCGGCGAATTTCATCAGCTCGCGCGCGATCGCGGCTTCCGCGAAATAATCCATGGTGGCGTAGGGGTGGTCCCAGTCGCCGATGATGCCGAGCCGCTTGAATTCCTCGCGCTGGACGTTGAGCCAGTGTCCGGCATAGGCGCGGCATTCCTTCCGGAACGCCACCATGGCCGCGGAATCCCGGAAATCCGGCTTCGGCTTGCCTTTGGCGCGGTAGTTCTCTTCCTCGATCTTCCATTCGATCGGCAGGCCGTGGCAGTCCCAGCCCGGTACGTAATTGGAATTGAAGCCGAGCATCTGCTGGCTCTTGGTCACCACGTCCTTGAGGATCTTGTTCAGTGAATGGCCGATATGGATGTTGCCGTTGGCGTAGGGCGGGCCGTCATGCAGCACGAATTTCGCCCGGCCGGCCGCGCTTTCGCGCAGCCGTCGGTAGAGGCCGATCTCGTTCCAGGATTTAAGGATTTCCGGCTCGCGCTGCGGCAGGCCCGCGCGCATCGGGAATTCCGTCTGCGGCAGGAACAGGGTCTTGGAATAGTCTGTGGCGGCGGATTTTTGCGGCTTTTCGGTCATGAAGGCTCTGGTTTGGCTCAAAGGGCGCTGAAACGCGATCGGTCGCGGATGAATTGGAAAGACCCCGGTCTTGCGCCGAGCCGAAACTCAGGCGGAAGCCGGGCCGCTAATGCTGATGGTGCGCCGTGCAAACATGCGGGCTTCCATAGCAGCCAGCCGCTGGATCGCAAAGCCCTGCCGCTCATACCGCCGTCATCTCCGGATGTGCCGCATACCGAACGGTCATCCTTCGAGGCGCGCTGCACTCGCGCCTTAGGACGTCCGGATCACGCCGAGTTTCGGGAATGCGTCGGGCGCCGCCGCCAGCGCCGCGCGGGCCCGCGCGCTGTCGTCATCCATCTGGCGCACCAGCGCATCGATGCTGTCGAACTTCAATTCCTCGCGAATGAAGCCGATGAAGGCGACATCGAGCGCCGCTCCATAAAGATCGCCCTTGAAATCGAACAGGAACACTTCCAGCAGCGGCGCGCCATTGTCGAAGGTCGGACGGCGGCCGAAGCTTGCCACCCCATCGAAGCGAACTTGATCGTTGCCCTGGCCGCGGCCGACCCGCACCGCGTAGATGCCGTGCTTGAGCCCGCAATTCTTGTCGAGGCGGATATTGGCGGTCGGATAGCCGAGATTGCGGCCGCGCTTCTCGCCGTGGATGACCTCGCCGGCAATGAACCACGGGCCGCCGAGCATCGCGGTGGCGTCTTCGATCTGCCCCTCGGCCAGCGCCATGCGGATGGCGCTGGAGGAGACCGGCCGCTCGGCGATATCGATATGAGGCTGCACGTCGACCTCGATGCCGAGTCGGGGCGCCTCGCTGACCAGAAGGCTCGGCGATCCGACCCGGCCCTTGCCGAAGTGGAAGTCGTAGCCCACCGCGATGCCGCTGATCCCGAGTCGCTCGATCAGATCATGGTGAATGAAATCCTGCGCCGTGGTCCCGGCCCGGGTCCTGTCGAACGTCATGACCACCGCGCCGGCAAGCCCGGTCCCGGCCAAAAGCCGTAGTTTTCCGGCCTCGTCGGTGAGCCTGAATTGAGGGCTATTCGGGCTGAAAAAGCTGCGCGGGTGCGGCTCGAACGTCACCGCCAGCGCGGGCCGGCCATGCGCCTGCCCCATATCGAGGGCGGCTGTGATCACGGCGCGGTGGCCGAGATGGACGCCATCGAAATTGCCCATGGCAACGACCGCTCCCTTGGGGATCGCGGCCGCCGGCGTGGTATCGCGGATAACGGTAAAGTCTGGCGTCATTTCGGAATTCTTCAATTCAGGTGAGGTGGGCGGCGGACCGTGACGTGGCGGCCCCGACCAAGTCAAGCAGGGCCGGGACCCCTGTCCGAACCGGGTGGCAGCTATTTTTTTGATATCGGCGGGTTAACGGGCTGTTTA
Organism: Pseudomonadota bacterium; assembly: GCA_021779635.1. The sequence continues at coordinate 29,510 of JAJYAH010000010.1, forward strand.
ACGGCTGATGCTACTGCTGGGACGAACTGCCAGGGCCTCTTGGTCCAGCGCAGCCCGATAGATGGTTTGTAGCGTTTGTGCTGCGTGGGGGAGTCGAGATGGCGGTTGATTTGTCGATGCCGGTTCTGGTGGTGGATGACTACAACACCATGATCCGTATCATCAGAAATCTTCTAAAGCAGCTTGGCTTCGAGAATATCGACGATGCCAGCGATGGATCGGCGGCGCTGAGCAAAATGCGCAGCAAGAAATACGGCCTGTTGATCTCGGACTGG